>JAJAYR010000027.1 GCA_026786155.1 Pyrinomonadaceae bacterium | reverse complement strand
TCAATGTAGAGCGATTTCCATTCGGTGAAAATGTCTAAAACCTGCGTTCCGGCTTCGCGGTGTCCGTTGCCCGTGCCTTTTGTGCCGCCGAACGGCAAGTGAACTTCCGCGCCGATGGTCGCCGAATTGACATAGCAGATTCCGGTGTAGAGTTCCTGCATCGCGTAGAAGGATTGGTTGACATCCTGCGTGTAAATCGCCGACGACAAACCGTATTTGACATCGTTCACGATGTCAATCGCTTCGTCCAAAGTCGAAAACGGAATAACCGACGTTACGGGTCCGAAAATTTCTTCCTGCCCGATGCGATGATTGCGGTCAACGTCGGTGAAAACGGTCGGTTCGATAAAATAACCTTTTTTATAATCGCCTTTCGTCAGACGATTTCCGCCGCAAGCCAAAGTTGCTTTATCTTCTTTTTGCCCGATTTCGATGTAATTTAAAATCTTGTCCATCGCAGCTTGATTGATAACCGGACCGACTTCTGTTTGTTTATCCAAGCCGTTGCCGACTTTTAATTTTTTGACTTTTTCGACTAATTTTTCGACGAACTTTTTATAAATCTTTTTGTGAACGACGAGCCGTGAAGAAGCCGTGCAGCGTTGACCGGAAGTTCCGAACGCGCCCCACAGCGAACCTTCGACGGCGTTGTCAATATCGGCATCGTCCATCACGATAATCGCGTTTTTGCCGCCCATTTCTAAGGACACGATTTTGTTTTGGCGGGCGCACGCTTCGGCGATAATTCTGCCGGTGTCGGTCGAGCCGGTGAACGAAATCAGGCGCACGTCTTGGTGATTAACTAACACTTCGCCCGGTTCGGAAAAACCGTTGACGACGTTGATGACGCCTTTCGGAATTCCGGCTTCTTCGCAGGATTTGACGAGATTAATTGTTGAAAGCGGCACGTCTTCGCCCGATTTCATCACGACCGTATTGCCGCAAACCAAAGCCGGAATCAATTTCCACGAAGGAATCGCCATCGGAAAATTAAACGGCGTAATCAAACCGCAGATGCCGACCGGCTGGCGGACGCACATTGCAAATTTGTTCGGCATTTCCGCCGGAGTCGTAAAACCGTGCAGCCGCCGCCCTTCGCCCGCCGTGTAATAGGTGCAGTCAATCGCTTCCTGCACGTCGCCGCCCGCTTCCTTTAATACTTTGCCCATTTCGCGCGTCATCTGGCGCGTGAATTCGTCCTTGTTGTCGCGCAAAATCTCGCCTAAACGGAAAAGGATTTCGGCGCGTTTCGGCGCGGGCGTTCGCCGCCATTTGGTCGCCGCGTTTTTCGCGGCGGCGACCGCGTTTTCGACATCTTCGGCGTTTGATTTCGGGAAACGCCCGACGACATCGGACGTATCCGCCGGATTTAAATTTTCAAACCATTCGCCTGACGCGCTTTTAATCCATTCACCGCCGATGTAGTTGTAGTATTTTTCGGTTTTGTCTTTGTTCGATTTCTTTGCTTCTTTTGCCATAAATAAAAGTTCAAGGTTCAAGTTTTGCCATAAATAAAAGTTCAAGGTTCAAGGTTTCAGGTTCAAGGCTCAAGGTTCAAGATTTAATTTTGAACCTGAAACCTTGAACCAACTTACTGAACCGTAAATTGCACGATACGAAATTGCAGACTGCGCGTGCGCGGGTCGTAGGTTTGCACCTGCAAAACAACCGCATCGCCTTTTTTTAGTTTGCTCGCCGTGTCGTTGAAATTTTTCAAATCCGTAACGCCGACGCGGTTGATGCGCTGAATCAAATCGCCCTCGCTGAGCGCGTCCGCGCCGTTGGAATTTTTCACGTCGGCAATAAAACTCGTCGGATTAATGTTTTTAATAATCAAACCTTTCGAGCCTTCGAGTTTATAAACGGCGGCAAGCGCGGGCGTTAGCTCCATCAGCGTCAAGCCGAACGGCTCAATCGGCTTTTTGACATTGCTGACCGTCAATTTGGTCGGTGTCGGTTCTTCATTGACGACCGCGTTATTCGACGGGCGTTCGGCGAGTTTGACCAGCGCGTATTTGCGTTCCAGATTATTTCCGACTTCGCGCAGATAAACTACGCTGACTTCTTTTTCCGGCGCGGTCGCGGCAACTTTAGCGATTAAATCGGTCGCGTTCGCAATCTTTTCACCGCCGAATTCCAAAATTACGTCGCCCGTCTGCAAACCGGCGGTCGCGGCGGCACTCGTCTTGTCGCGGATTTCGGTAATGATTGCGCCTTTCGCTTCGGGCAATCCATAGACTTTGGCAAATTCCGTTTTCACCGAATCTAAAATCACGCCTAAATAACCGCGTTTGACTTTACCGTTTAATCTGATTTGCCGATAGACGTTCGCCGCTTCGTTCGACGGCAGGGCGAAACCGATGCCGTTGTAATCGCCGGTCGAAGTGGCGATTTGTGAGTTGATGCCGATGACCTCGCCGTTCATATCAACCAGCGGTCCGCCGGAATTGCCGCGATTGATTGCCGCGTCGGTTTGAATAAATTTTTGAAACTGCGAAGCGTAAGGCGTTTCGCGGCGCGTCTTTGAGATAATTCCGGCGGTTACGGTTTGGTCGAGTCCGAACGGCGAACCGATTGCCAGCACCCAATCGCCGACTTCCGCCGCGTCCGAATTTCCCAATTTGATAAACGGCAATTCGCGTCCCGCGTCAATTTTCAAAACCGCCAAATCGGTTTCTTCGTCCGTGCCGACGACTCTGGCGACGAATTCTTCGCCCGACTGCAACTTGACGGAAATTCGCGAAGCGTCGTCAATCACGTGGAAATTCGTCAGAATATAGCCGGTTTTGTCCACGACAAAACCGCTGCCGACGGCGTAGCTCGGACGGCGCGGCATCTGCTGGCGGAAAAATTCCATCACATCGTCCGGGTTAGTCGTCGCGGGCTTTTCGCCTTTGAGCGTCACCGGGTCGGGAATTTTGCCTTTCGTGTCAATGTTGACGACCGCCGCTTCGACGCGCTTGGAAATTTTGGCGAACGAAGCCGACAGCATTTCGGGCGTAACGGCGGCAGACGGCTTTTCAGGTTCGGTTTGGGCGAACGAAATCGGCATTTCCAGACCGAAAATCAAGCAGGAAAAAACCAAACTCAAAAAAATTCCGCGAATCGTTGGCAGCGATTTTTTTCGACCATCGGGCATAAAACTTTTTCTCCTTAAAGTGCCGACTGACGGCAAGTAAAACTTTTTGTGTGAACAGAGTATAGCAAAAGCGAATTACGAATTACGAATGACGAATGACGAGAGTAAAATTTGATTTTCACCGGAAGATTTTAATAGTTCAAAACCTTTTAATTAATCCAATTCGTCATAGAGGTTGCGAAGTTGAAACATACTTTATGACAAAATGCGGCATTGTTACCGGATAAACAGCGAATAGTTGATAGTTGAGAGCGAATAGCTGCGTTCGCGGCATTGTTCGCTATTTGCTCACCTGCTTATTCGTTGCTAAACAAAAAAAAACAATTTGCCGACCGTCGAAATCTTTTACATCTTCTGTTCAACTGCGTAACTTCTGTCGTAATTCGTAATTCGTAATTGTTAATTTCACATTGATAATATGATTTTCATCACGCCTTTTTGTTCCGCTTTCCGCATCGCTTTCACGCCGTCGCGCAAAGAAAGTTCCGCGCTGACGAGGCTTTCGACATCAACGGATTTGGATTGCAGTAAATTGAGCGCGGGTTGAAATTTGCCGCAGCGTGAACCGACAATCGTTATTTCATTGACGACGACGCGCCACATTGCAAGATTGGTTTTGCCCTGGAACGTAGATTTCAAAACGAGTTTGCCGCGCGGTTTCAGCAAATCGAGCGCAATCGCAAAACCCGATTCCGAGCCGCTCGCTTCGACTGCGACATCAAAACTTCCATTTAATTTGAAAGCGTTTTCGAGCAAAATTGTTTCGATATTACGCCGTTCAATCAGTTGAAGTTTTTCCGCGTGTTTGCCGATTGCAACGACATTTTCGCTTTTCAAAGCCAGCGATTGAGCGCACAAATTGCCGAGTTTGCCGTCGCCGATGACGGCAACGCGCGTTTCGGGAAAAATCTCGACTTGTTCGGTGATGCCGAAAGCCGCCGCCAGCGGTTCGACGAAAACCGCCTGTAAATCGGAAACTTCATCGGGAACTTTCAACAGGTTGCGTGTCGGCAAAGTCAAAAATTCGGCGTGTGCGCCGTCGCGTCCGATGATGCCTAAAACGGTGCGCGTCGAACAATGCCGCGCATCGCCGCGCCGACATTTTTCACAAGTTCCGCAGCCCGCGTTGATTTCACCGACGACTCTTTCGCCGATGAGAGTTACATCGTCCGATTTTTCAACCACGCCGACGAATTCGTGTCCGATTGTTCCCGAAAAATTCGCGTAACCTTTGACGATTTCGATGTCCGTGTTGCAGATGCCGGATTTTAAAACGCGAATCAACGCTTCCGTTTCGGAACGCGGTTTTTTGATTTCGGCGAGATTTAATCGATTGTTTTCAAAGCGCAGAGCTTTCATATTATTTACTGATGTTACGCAGCGAATGTTTTTTCGGGCTTTGCC
>JAJAYR010000026.1 GCA_026786155.1 Pyrinomonadaceae bacterium | reverse complement strand
TAACGACCGGCGACGGTTCATCGCTCGGACGCACCGAATTCGCCGTTAATAAAACCGGCGGAGTCGTGACGATTTACGCCGCCGCCGGAACCGCCAACGGAACGCTTTTTAAATCAATTGACGGCGGCGCGACTTTTGTGACGGCGATTTCCAACGGTTTCTGCAACCCGCAGTGTTTTTACGATATTGCCGTGGCGGTTGACCCGAACGACCCGGAGAAAGTTTATCTCGGCGGTTCACCGGCTCTGGTTTTCGGGCGTTCGACCAACGGCGGAAGAACTTTCACGAACAGTTCCGCGGGCTTGCACGTTGACACGCATGCGTTTGCGATTGCGCCGTCAGATACGAATACGATTTATTTCGGCAGCGACGGCGGCATCTGGAAATCAACCAACGCCGGAATTAATTGGACGACCTTAAATAACACGACGTTCAGCGCGACTCAATTTATGGGTTTGGCTCTGCATCCGCTTGACCGCAATTATCTGCTCGGCGGAACGCAGGACAACGGAACGCAGTTTCTCGCGCCGAACGGCACGACCTGGGTTCGTTCGGACGGCGGCGACGGCGGTTTTGCCGTGATTGATAAAACTTCGCCGAGCATCACCAGTATCACGGCGTATCACACATATTTTAACGCGACCGGCTCGCAAATCGGATTCTCCCGCGCGACGACGACCGACGCGCGCGGCGACCCGAACTGGACCGGACTGCTCGGCTGCGGCGGCACGGCGAACGGCATCAGTTGCGCCGACCCGGTTTTATTTTACGCGCCGATGGTCGGCGGTCCCGGCAACCCGAACTCACTTTATTTCGGCACTAATCGGCTTTATCGTTCGGCTGACAGAGGAACGACGATGACCGATGTCAGCGGCACGCTTCCGGCGCGAGTCAGTGCCATCGGCATCGCTCCGCAGGACGATAATGTGCGGCTCGCCGGAACGACGGCGGGCAGAATTTATCTGTCAACGACGGCGGGAGCGACGACGATGAACGACGTTACGGGAGCAATTCCGGCGCGATACGTCGGACGAATTGCCATTGACCCGACCAACGCTAATATCGCCTACGTCGCGCTCAACGGTTTCGGTATCGCCAATCAGCACGTTTGGAAAACGACGAATCTTTTGAGCGGCACACCGACCTGGACAGTCGCCGGAAACGGCATTCCCGATGTTCCGGTCAACGCCTTCGCGGTTGACCCGCAAAATACGCAAAGGCTTTATGCCGGAACGGACATCGGCGTTTTCCGTTCGGTTGACGGCGGCGCAAACTGGACGCCGTTCAGCGATAATCTGCCGCGTGTCGCCGTTTTCGGGTTGGAGATTCAGCCGGTTCACCGCGTTTTGCGGATTGCGACGCACGGGCGCGGCATTTGGGAATACAATCTGAACGCCGTCAGTAACCGCACGTTTGCCGACTTTGACGGCGACGGCAAATCCGATGTTTCGGTTTTCCGCCCGGAAAACGGCACGTGGTATATTCTCGGTTCGCAAAACGGTTTTTCCGGTGCAGCATTCGGCGACTCGAACGATAAAATCGTTCCCGCCGATTACGACGGCGACGGCAAAACCGATTTAGCGGTTTATCGTAACGGAATCTGGTATCTGCAGCGCTCGACCGCCGGATTTGCCGCCGTAACTTTCGGTGCGCCCGCCGATATTCCGCAGCCCGCCGACTTAAACGGCGACGGGAAAGCCGAAATAATCGTTTTCAGACCTTCCAACGGAACTTGGTATGCCTATAATCTGGCGGACAATTCGTTCACCGCCGCGAGTTTCGGGCAATCCGGCGATAAACCCGTCGTCGGCGATTACGACGGCGACGGCAAAGCCGATTACGCGGTTTTCAGAAACGGCATCTGGTATGTCCAAAGAACGACGCTCGGCTTTTTGGGCGTGAACTTCGGCGCAAGTGATGACCGGCTCGTTCCGGCGGACTACGACGGTGACGGCAAGACCGATATTGCTGTTTTCAGAGCGTCGAACGGCACTTGGTATTTGCTCCAATCAACCGCCGGATTTCGCGGAACGGCTTTCGGTATTTCAACCGATTTGCCCGTTCCGGCGGACTACGACGGCGACGGCAAAGCCGACATCGCGGTTTTCAGAGGCGGAACTTGGTATCTCAACCGAAGCACGGCTGGATTTTTCGGCGTTGCCTTTGGCGCAAACACGGATAAACCCGTGCAAAATGCCTTCATCCCGTAAAAGTCGTATCACTTCGTAAATAAAAAGGCAGCGGTTTAGAATCGCTGTCTTTTTTATTTCCAACATACGGTCAGAACCGAGAGCGTGAGCGACCGGCTTAAGAGATAAGCAGGTGAGAAAAAGTTTTGCGACATTTTCACCGTTGTTTAGAGTCCACGCTTCAGCGTGTTGCCGCCCGCGCAGCGCGGCGGTTGGCAAACTAAAGTTTGGACTCTGAACTTTTCAAAAGATACCAAAACTTTTACTGACCCGCTTATGATTAGCCGGGTCGCTCACGCTCCCGGTTCTGACATTGCGATTACATTTCAAACTTTTTCCAGCTTCCAGCGTCTAAATAACCGGACGTAAAAATTCATTTGCGTTCAAAGGCGCGTTTGGTAAAATTCTCGTGCTGATTCGATTTGAAATCACGAGTAATGACGACTGACTTAACCGATGAGCAACTGGTCGAAATGGCAATCGCGGAGAACCCGCAGGCTTTCGGCGAAATCGTAAAACGCTGGGAGCGCAAGATATTCGCTCTGTGTTTCGGTATGCTTTCCCGCGAAGAGGAAGCCAAAGACGCGGCGCAGGAAACCTTTATCGCGGCTTTTCGGAATTTGAAAAATTTTCGCGGTGATGCCAAAGTTTCTTCGTGGCTGCACCGCATCGCGGTCAACCAATGTTTGACGACGATGCGCCGCCTGAAAACTCGTTCGGAAAGTTTTCTCGACGACGAAGACGAATCGGCGGATAAAATTTTTGTCGCGCCGTCCGGTAAAATGCCTTCGCGGACGGCGGAACAAAACGAGCGAGTGGCGATTGTGCGGCAAGCCGTCAACGCTTTGCCGACGGATTTACGGCAGATTATCGTGATGAAGGAATTTGAAGAAATGACGTTTCAGGAAATTTCGGACGCTTTGGACGTTCCTTTAAGCACCGTCAAAAGTCGTCTTTACACGGGATTGAAACAGTTGCGAATGAAGTTGGAAAGAACGCCGGTGGAAATTGTCTGAAAATTTGCGGGCAAAAATATGTTGAATAATAATCATAAAAACTTAAATTGCGCTTTTGCCGAGCCGTTGATTTCGTATCTTTACGGCGAAAGCGGCGCGGCGGAAAAAGCCGAATTTGAAGCGCATCTCAAAACTTGTGCATCGTGTCATATCGAACTGACGAAATTCGGTTTCACCCGTTCGGCGGTTCACGAATGGCGCGTCGAAGAATTCGATAAATTGGCAACGCCGGTTATTGAATTACCGAGTAGTTCTATTAAAACTCAAACGGTTGCGACGGATTCGCGCTCGTGGTTTTCTGATTGGCGGCAGATTTTTTCATTCAAACTGGCGTTGGCGATGTCGGCGTTAGCGATTGCCGTCGTGCTGGTCGGTGTAACTTTTATGGCTCTAAATTTTAGAGGCGACAACATTGACGTTGCCGAAAAAACCGCCAACGATAAAGTTATCAAAACTGCCGTTTCGCCGACAGTTGAAAAAACCGTCGAGCCGCCGAAGCAAACTGTTGATACCAATAAATTCGCCGCGCCTGATTTGCCGGTTAAGATTGTCAATCAAAAAACCGCCGCTCCGAAAAGTCCGGCGATAAAAGTTTCGGCAAACGCGCCGAAAAATAATTCGGATAATGTCGTGCCGGTCAGAGCCGGTCAAAATACGAACAAGGGAAATCAAAAATTCGCTGCTGTCCCGAAATCTAAAATTCCGAGTTTGACCGATTCGGAAGACGAAGAAGACAATTCCGTGCGGCTGGCTGATTTGTTCGACGAAATCGAAACCAAATAATTTTTATAAAATGCGAATCAACAAACTGAAATTTTTATCCTTGTTTTTCCTGCTCATCGGCTGTTTTATGACCGTCAAAGCGCAGGACGAAATGCCGCCCGACGCGCCGCCCGCTAATCAGCAAAAGCGTCCGCGACTGTTGGAACAACTCGATTTGACACGCGAGCAAATTCAGCAAATTCGTCAAATCACCCGGCAAAATCGCCCGCTGATGCGCGAAGCCAATCGGCGTTTGCGCGAAGCGAACCGCAATCTTGATTTAGCCGTCTACAGCGACACGGCGGACGAAACGGAAATTCAGAAGCGCGTCAAAGAAGTCCGCGACGCACACGCCGAATTCATCAAACTTCGCGCTCAAAGCGAATTCGCCGTGCGGAAAGTCTTAAATCCCGAACAACTGGCAAAGTTCCGTGAAATTCGTCAGCAAGCGTTGGCGGAAAAGGAAAATTTGCCGCGTCTGCGAAATAATCAGTGGATGAACAATCAAAACCGACCGGCGATAAAAAATCGTCTGCGCCAAAATCGTCCGCTAAATTAAATTAAGCAGGTATTTTGTTTCCCGTTCAAAGTCCAAACTTTAGTTTGTTCCGTCCGCGAAGCGCGGCGGAAACACGCTAAAGCGTGGACTCTGAACGGGAAACAAAATCGCCCGAAACTTTTGCGTAGGTGCTTATTCTTCAGCAAATTATTTTTGAGCCGACTTTTGTCTAAAGGTCGGCTTTTTATTTATTTGTCGTTTTTCCGCTTTCGTTGTAACCTTTTAGAAATCGTTCCGAAGCGACAACCGACCAATGAATCAACTCAAAAAATTTCTTTTTGAACTTCAGGAGATAACCAACCTGATTATCGCCGTGTTGGTCGGACTCTTAAAAAGCCCGCGCTATTTCGGGGAAACCGTCAAACAGATGGATTTAATCGGTGTCGGTTCGCTGCCGATTGTTTTGCTGACGGGATTTTTTACGGGCGGCGTATTGGTTTTGCAGTCTTATCCGACGTTCGAGTATTATTCAATTCAAAATTCGATCGGGCGCACCATCGCTACTTCGCTGGTGCGCGAACTCGGTCCGGTTTTGACGGCGTTGATGGTTTCCGGGCGCATCGGTTCGGCGATTGCAGCGGAACTCGGTTCGATGGTCGTCTCCCAGCAGATTGACGCGATGCGGGCGTTGGGAACTGACCCGAACCGCAAACTGGTCGCGCCGCGCTTTATCGCTCTGATGCTGATGCTGCCGCTGTTGACCGTCGCCGCCGACGTTTTCGGCATCATCGGCGGCGGCATCGTCGCTTCGGGAATTTTCAATCTCGATTACAACATCTACATTACGT
>JAJAYR010000025.1 GCA_026786155.1 Pyrinomonadaceae bacterium | reverse complement strand
CGACGAAAATACCGAGAATAATTATCAAAAGGGAAGCGAGACGACCGAGCAAGTCGGCGAGCGTTATGTCGAGCCGCGTTTTTTCTCCGGCGGTGTGAACGACGCGGCTGACGATGCGGGCGATAACGACAAACACGCCGACCACGACAATGCCGAGAACGAT
This sequence comes from Pyrinomonadaceae bacterium, assembly GCA_026786155.1. Classification (GTDB taxonomy): domain Bacteria; phylum Acidobacteriota; class Blastocatellia; order Pyrinomonadales; family Pyrinomonadaceae. The sequence goes on along the minus strand of JAJAYR010000025.1, from coordinate 3,265 downwards.
ATACGGCAACTGAGTCAGAAAACCGTTGCCCATATCGCGCAAAGTTTGCCAGATGATTCCAGCGTCGAATTCGCGCGGTTGAACCGTCGGAGTCGGCGTTTGCAACAAAAATAAAAAATTCATAATTTAATGTTTCCAGTGTTCACGCAGAAATGATTTTCGATTCGACGAAAACTTTATTTTCCCAATCGAGTTTCTTTAAAACCTTTTCAATGTGTTCTTCAATCTGCGCCCAATCGTCTTTCGACGTGACGTTTTGACGCGCCGCGTCCGTCGTCATTTGCAGATGGCGCGCGATTATTTCTAATCGTTCGGCGCGTTTTTCGGCGGGCAGGTTTTGCTGTTTGCCGTGCAAATCGTGTCCGTCTTTGATTCGCAAAGCGATTTGTTCGAGCGCGTGCAGACTCCGTAAAATAATGGCGACATTGTTGGTCGCATTCTGGCGCGTCTGGTTAAATGCCAAATCCACCAAATCTTCAAACGACGGGCGACGGGCGATGACTTGTAGGCGGTTTTCGGCGAAACGAAAGCGCGACGGAAACGGGTGCGCGGCGAGATGCGAGCAGATTGCCGTCAGATAATCAATCGAAATAACGGCGGTCGTCGTGTCGTTCACGCCGGGCGAGAGAGCCTTCATCACGATGTCCGCGATTTGCCGGATGCCGAAGGCAACGTCCTGGTCAATCGTGCGAAAATTGTCAATCGCGTAAATCCGGTTGAGCTTTTCGGTCGTTTCTTTGTCAATTTTTAAGTTCGCGCCGTTCGCTTGCGCCCGATTCGTCACAGACGCGAGCGGCGCGCCGGCGATGACGAATTCGCCGACTCCGTGTTCCATTTTCAAGATAATTTCGCGCTCTTCGGTGAACTTGAGCAAGTCTTCGATGTCAATGTTTTGAATGTAGCCGGTTTGCGTCGAGCGAATCGTTTGCCAGTTTGCGGCGGAAGCGAATTCCTTCAGTTTTTCCAATTCTTCGTCAGGCGCGTTTTCACCCATTCGATGCGGGAAAAGCTCGTCAACGACAGAGATTGTTTCGTCGTAAACTTCCGCGATAATCGTCGAAGCCTGAATCGAAACGGCGATGTGATGGATAAAATAAATCAGAAATCCGATGCCGACGAGCGCGAGCAGAACGCCCGTGACGACGGCGATTGACGGCACGAAAACCTGATCGTCGTCGCCGCCGCGAATCGTTCTTAAAACGACGATGCAGTAAGTAAAAATGCCGACGAAAACGCCGAGAACGACTTGATTGATCTGGTCGCGCATAAAGTTTCGCAAGATGCGCGGCGTGTATTGCGTCGAAGTCAGACTCAAAGCGACGATGACGATTGAAAAGACGATTCCGGCGACGGTGATCATCGAACCGGCAACCGCCGAAAGCATATCGCGCGAACCGGCAGGCTCGACCCCGAACAGGCGCGGATAACCGCTGATCCAGTTGCCGCCGAATTGTTTGTCGAGTTCGACCAGACCGAGCGCGAGCGCGACGCTGCCCGCGACAATCAAGCCGGGCAAAAACCACAAACTCGAATTCAAATCAAGCCACAGTTTTTTCAATTTGTTCATAAAGTTTCGCCCGCTAAATTTCGGTTATGTCGTAATCCATCGCGTCCATATCTTCGTCGGATTCTTCGGGCGCGCCGAGCAGTTTCAGCCAGACGAAACCGAGCGTTCCCGCTGTCAGCGACGCGAGCAAAATCGCCATTTTCGAGCTGTTGATTGTTTCCGCCGCGCCGCCGAAAGCGAGATTCGTGATGAAAATTGACATCGTAAAACCGATGCCGCCAAGAAGTCCCGCGCCGACGACGTGCCGCCAATTCAAATCGAGCGGCAGTTTGCAGACGCGAACCGCGACGGCGAAATAACTTGCCAGCGCGATGCCGAGCGGTTTGCCCAAAACCAAACCGGCGATGATTCCCGAACTATTTGCGCTCAATAAATTGCTCGCCCAATCCGCGCTGATGACGATGCCCGTATTGCAGAGCGCGAAAATCGGCAGAATTATAAAAGCGACCGGAAAATGCAAAGCCTGTTCGAGCCGGTTTGACGGCGATTCCGCGTCGTCTTCTATGTCCGAAGAAGGAATGGCGAACGCCAGCAAAACGCCGGCAATCGTCGCGTGAATGCCCGATTGATACATTAAAAACCACATCAGCGCGCCCGCAATCAGCGACGGCAAAAGAGTTTTTATTTTGAAAAACCGATTCGCAAACGCGAGCAATGCCCACACCGCCAACGCCCCGACGAGATGTAAAATCGAAAGTTTCGCCGTGTAAAAAACCGCGATGATGACAATCGCGCACAAATCGTCAATAACGGCGAAGGCGACAACGAAAACCTTCAAACTCGCCGGAACGCGGCTGCCCAAAAGCGCGAGTGCGCCGAGCGCGAAAGCGATGTCGGTCGCCATCGGAATCCCGATTCCGGCTTGTGTCGGCGTGCCGTTATTGAAGGCAAAATGAATCAAAGCGGGCGCGGCGATTCCGCAGACGGCGGCGAAAATCGGCAGCAGCGCATTTTTCAAATTCGAGAGTTCGCCGTTGCGTAATTCGCGTTTCAGTTCCAACCCGATAAGCAGAAAGAAAATCGCCATCAGCCCGTCGTTAATCCAATGCTCGACGCTCAATCCGCCGACATACATTTGCCAGATGCTCAGATAATTTGCACCCAGAATCGAATTTGCGAAAACCAGCGAAATTATCGTGCAGAAGATCAGCAGAATTCCGCTCGATTTTTCCGAGTCGAAAAAGGCTTTGAAGGTGTTTGATAATTTTCTTTGAACAAGACCCATTTGTATTTCAATTACGGCAAATTTGCGGACAAATTAATTTTATAAGAATTTTTTAGCCGCAGATTTTCACAGATGAACACAGATAATTTAAATTCTTATTTTAATCACTTCTTATCCGTGTTTATCTGTGTTCATCTGTGGATAATTTTTCTTTTTTTGCTCGAACTGATTATTATAAACCGTTCCCGGTAAATTTTTCAGACAGCATTTTAATTTCTTCGCGCAGAGCGGAGATTTCCGTCTGCAAAATTTTCACGTCTTCCGCGCCGACGATTTCCGAATCTTTATCTTCGGCATCGCGCCCGACGAAAAACGTCGCCAACGTCGCCGTGACATAACCGAAAACCGCGAAACCGTAGAGCGCGATGATAAAACACAACACGCGACCTTCGAGCGTTTGCGGAAAATACTCCGAGCCGACCGACGTTAAAAGCATCGCCGTCCACCAGAGCGCGTCGCCGTAAGTTTTAATG
>JAJAYR010000024.1 GCA_026786155.1 Pyrinomonadaceae bacterium | reverse complement strand
GCGCGATAGGATAAACTCTGATTGACCTCGTTTACCACATTGACCTCGGTTACGAAACTATCTTCAAAAAACTCAACGACATCGGCGCGGACATAGAACGAGTAAAGTATGAAGGATGAAGGATGAGGGATGTAGGATGATATTAAGCAGTAGTTTCGTTTTTTTTCATCTCTCATCTTTCATCCCTCATCCGTTATTTTGTCTTTGGACAAAATAAAGTTTCCACTCGCCGCTGACGCCGTGTTCTTCAAAAACGATTCCCGAACCGGCGACTAAATCCTTGACGGTGCGCGAAACCAAAATTTCGCCGACGCTCGACTGTTCGGCGATTTGCTGCGCGAGATTAACGGCGAAACCGCCGTATGTTTCGCCCAAAACGTCGCATTCGCCAGTGTGCAAGCCGGTTTTGAGTTTGATGTTCAGCCGCCGCCCCGAATCATTGATCGCGCAGGCGCAGCGAATCGCCCGCGCCGGTCCGTCGAATGTCGCCAATACGCCCGTTTCATCAAAAGAAATTTCGCGCCCTTTGAAAAGTTCGATTTGACGGCTGACGTAATTTCTTGAATTTTCAATCAATTCAGCAGGCGGCGCGTCAACGATTTTGATATTCAACACCGTCGCCAAAACGCGGTCATAATCTCCGGCGTGGCGCACGCCGGTTAAAAATTCTTCGATTTCGTCGAGAATCTCGTCTTGATTGCCGACAAACGGCAGGTGGTCAATGCCTTCGAGTTCGACGTATTTGCACGCCGGAATTTTTGACGCGACAAAACGCCCTTCTTCGACCTTCAAACACAAATCGCCGCGGCGGTGAATGACCAGACTGGGAACGCGAATCGTCGGCAGAACCTGCCGCACATCAATTTCGGCGTTCATTTTTGTCAGCGCGACCGCCGCGCCCGGACTCGCGCCCATTCGCAGGTAAGTCGCCCACCAATTTCTAAACGCTTCGTCATTCGCCAAACTCGGAGCGCGTTCTTCGATGCCGACGGGTTTTCCCCAATCGCGCCGCATCATCTCGAAAAACTTTTCGCGGTCTTCCAAAGATACGCCCCACGGATAATCTTCTTCCCAGGTGCGTTTGGCGTAACTTCCGATCATCACGAGCGCGGCGGTTCTTTCCGGGTAAGTCGCCGCAAACAGCGAACACATCGGACCGCCTTCGGACACCCCGACGAGCGCGGCGCGTTCCGAACCGACCGCATCCATTACGGCGTGAACGTCTTCCATTCGTTGTTCGAGCGTCGGCAAATCCTTAATCGGAACGCGGTCGGACAAACCCGTTCCGCGTTTATCGAAAAGTATCAACCGTGAAAATGAAGCGAGGCGATTCAAAAAAGCGGCGAAATGCGGTTCTTCCCAGAAGTATTCGAGATGCGAAACCCAACCCATCACGAAAACGATGTCCAAATCGCCGTGTCCGACGGTTTGATAAGCGATATTGACATCGCCGTTCTGAACGTAATGCGTTTCGGGCTTGGCGGAGTTTAGAAGAAGAGATGAGGAGACGGGGAGATGAGGAGACAAAACAGATTGAGCGTTTTCCGCACTCGAATCAATCGGCGAATTAACGGCTGTCAGCGAACGCCTAATCTCCCCATCTCCCCGTCTCCTCTTCTCCTCTTCTCCTCTTCTCCCCGGTTCTTCGTCCGTTTCAATCGTTTCTCGAAAGATAACGCGGGCGCGGGTGCGTTCGACGGTGATCAAATCCGGCTCGGCAGCTTCGACGATTTGGACGGGCGCGATGAAGCGGTAGCCGCGTTTGGAAACCGTTTCGATAAATTTCGCGCCGTCTTTGCCGTCGCCCAGAACTTTTCTTAAAAACGAAATGTTTTGCGCCAGATTGTTTTCCTCGACGAACGAATCCGCCCAGACGGTCTGCATAATTTCGTCTTTGGAAACGGCGTGTCCGCAATTTTCGATTAAAAACAGCAAGGTCTCGAAAGCCTTCGGGGTCAGCGCAATCACGTTCGCGCCGTCAAATAGAATCTTTTCCGGCGCGTCAACGCGAAATTTTCCGAACTCGTAAATTTTACTGTTCACCGTTTTCATAATTTTTTCAGAAAATTTTCAGAAAACTTTCAGTCTTTTCTAAAGATTTCTCCTGCCGGTTCGCTTAAAAATAGATTCACACCGCGCCAAGAAGCAAAAAATTGTGTGGAAGAATAAGGCGATTATAGCGCAAAAAACAAAATCGAGAAAAATTATTTAAGGAGAAAAATAAAATGAGTAATTCTGTCAAACCCATCGGCGATGCCGATTTCAAAACTAAAGTTATCAATTCCAACAAACCCGTTTTAGTCGGTTTTTGGGCAGATTGGTCAATACCGAGCAAGGTGATTATGCCGTCGCTCGAAGCAGTCGCGGCGGAATGCGGCGAAGCCGAAATTTTCAAACTGAATGTAGATGATAACGCGAGCGTCCCGTCCGATTATCAGGTGCTGAATCTCCCGACTTTGCTGATGTTCAAAAAGGGCGAATTGGTCAATTCATTCGTCGGCACGGCGACCAGAGCCGTCATTAAAAATATGGTGATGCAAGCGGTTCATTCGGGCGGACAGGCGTAACTTCAAACGAACGACTGACAATGAAAACAAAGCGCACCAAAGAAATGATTATCGAATTCGAGCGCGTCCGCGTCGTCTGTCGGCGCACGATTCCAATCGTCAATCAGTGCCGCGAATGCCGGACGGAAACGGATTTCGTCACCGTGGCGGAAGCGGCGCGGATGATTGAAACCAATCTGCCGACAATTTTCCGTTTAATCGAAGCGGGCGTTCTGCATTCGCTTTCCGGCGGCGGCGGTGAGATTTACATTTGTCTCGCTTCGCTCTTGACGTTTGAGGAAAATCGTTTATGCTGAGTAACCCGTCATCTAAATTTTTTAACATTTTTCGTCGCCGACAACTTATATTTTCGCCGTTAATCTAATAATTTGAAATCTCAAATTTGAAATTGCAAATTATTAAACCGCTTAAATTAAAGAGTCCTGAATGACCAAAAATTTTCAGAAACTTCTAATTTTTTGACGCGGCGGAATTTATCTTAGAAACACAAACCGAAGCCGGCGGGCTTCAAATAAACTTGACCGATAACAATCTGGAGAATATAAAAATATGAAAAACTACATTCGATTTATTTTGTTGAGCAGTTTTGCGCTGCTCGTTACAGTTAATTCAACTTTCGCCGCGCCGGTCATCAGAAGCGCGGCGGGCGCGAACGCGGCGGCGATTCAGGCGACGGTTGACCAGTTTCGCGCCGATTTGGGCGGCGCGTTAAATCCGAACAACGGGCAATCGTTCACGAACGGCAGGCGTGAAATCAATTGGGACGGCGTGCCGGATACCTTGTCGTCGCCGAATAATCTTCCGGCGAATTTTTTCAATTCCAATTCGCCGCGCGGCGCGGTCTTTACGACGGCGTGCGGTAACGCGACGTTTCGCGTCAGTTCGACGACGGCAAGCGGAACGCCGGTGCGGTTCGGCGAACTCGACGCGAGTTATACCAACACTTTTACGACGTTTTCGGCGCAGAGGCTGTTCACCGTCATCAGCGAGTCGGCTGCTCCGTGCAGCATTTTGACGGTTAATTTCTTTATTCCGGGAACGAGCATTCCGGCGACCGTCAGCGGTTTCGGCATCGTCTTGACCGACGTTGACACGACCGGCAACGCCCGCATTATCGCTTACGACAAAGGCGGCAATATCATCGCGCCCGGATTTATGGCTCCGCCGGCGGCGAACGGCGGACTTTCATTCGTCGGCGTTTCCTACACCGCCGGAGAACGTATCGCTTCGGTGCAAATCGTCAGCGGCACTAACCGTCTGGCGGCGGGCAATATTGACGGCACGAACGGCGTTGATGCCGTGGCGATGGACGATTTTATTTACGGCGAGCCGCGGGCGACCGAACATCATTCGTCGGATTTTGACGGCGACGGGACTTCCGATTTAGCCGTTTTTCGCCCGTCAATCGGAACGTGGTTTTTCATCAACAGCGGCTCGAATACTTTTAGCGGCGTGCAGTTCGGACAAAACGGCGACGTGCCGATTGACGGCGATTTTGACGGCGATTCGCGCAACGATATTGCCGTGTTTCGCCCTTCGAGCGGCTTTTGGTTCGTTCTCAACAGTTCAAACGGAGCGTTTAATGCCTTGGCATTCGGGCAATCAGGCGACAAACCCGTGCCGGGCGATTACGACAAAGACGGCAAAACCGACATCGCCGTCTGGCGACCTTCGAGCGGATTTTATTTTCGGCTGAACAGTTCAAACGGACAATTCCAAGCCAGTCAATTCGGGCAAAACGGTGATATTCCAATCAATTCGTCGCTCGTTCCGTAAAAGCAAAAAGCGTTTTCAGTTCAAACTTTAAGCAGGTAAGCAAAAGTTTGGCGGCATTATGAAAAGTTCAGAGTCCAAACTTTAGTTTGTCTGCTCCGCCGCGCTTCGCTGGCGGAAGACACG
>JAJAYR010000023.1 GCA_026786155.1 Pyrinomonadaceae bacterium | reverse complement strand
CGATGGGCGAGCGCGTCAACGCCAAAGATAAAGGCTACGGCGGAAACTCGCCGCTGCACGTCGCGGTCGAACACGGCAATCTCGAAATCGTGCAGTTTCTATTGAGCGCGGGCGCGAAAATCAATTCTAAAAACGCTGAAAGACAAACGCCGCTGATGATGCTCGACGACGATGCCGCGCCCGAACTCGTCAATTTTCTGCTGAATCATCGGGCGAAGATAAATCTCGCCGCCGAACAGCGTGGCAATCGTGTAATTCGATTCGCTCGCGGGTTTTGCGCCGCTGCCGACCGGAGTCCAGAAATTTTTGATGATGAAGCGCGAAAGTTTTTGGGAGATTTCCGACTTCTGCAATTCGATGCGGGCGACGCTCCGGTAAAAGGTCGTGTGTGCCGATTCTTCGCGGATAATTCCCGTTTAAATTTGCTATAAAATCGGATGGTCGGCGAGTTCCGACAAACGCCGGTAGCCCTGCGTCGTGGACATTTCGTGAATCGCGCCGAACGCCAGATGCGTCGCCGTAAAACGTTTGCCGATCAGATTGGTCAGCGTCGTGATTAAATAATTAGTTACGGCGTAGGAAGTCGAAACGGAATTTATCACCTGTTTTTGCCATTTCGGGTCGGTTTCGATTCCGGCTTCGTTCAAGAAACGATTGATAAGTTCGCCGTGCGTTTGTTCTTCGACGCTCCAGCGTTCCATAAATTTGCGGATAATCGGGTCTTTGCCGGTCGGCGTGCGGCGCAGTTCTTCGTAATAAACGTCGGTCAGAGTTTCGACATCGCGCATATAAAGCAGCACCGGAACAAATTTCCCGGCAATCGGATGTTTGCCGATTTCACTCCAATCAATCCGGCTGATAAATTCCTTCGTTAAAGTGCGCGGCTGCTTTTCATACCAGTTAAGCACGTCTCTGTTCGTTTCAAAATTCATCGTCTGTTAGATAACCTTCCAAACATTTATTTCGCTGAAAGTCGGGTTTCAGATGCGTTAAAGACAGGAGAATCCAGTTTTTACTTGTGCAATTCGCCGGATTTCCGTTTAATAAATACTAGCTGTATTAGTAAAGTCAGGTCAGAACCGCGAGCGTTAGCGACCGGCTTAGCTTTGCTCAAGGCAAAAGGCAAAAGTAAAAAGGTAAAAGTTTGGAATCGCGTCTTAAAGTTTGCCTTTGACCTTTTTACTTTTGCCTTCTGAAAGAAGCCGGTCGCTAACGCTCGCGGTTCTGACGCAATCAAAATTATTTATGAAATTTACACTCGAAAGGCAAATCCCGATTGTTTTCAGCATCGCCATTTTGCTGCTGGCAATCATCGTCTTTTTCGCCATCCGCAGCACCGAATCGCTGAACGAATCTTTGATGTTGGAGAAACACGCGCAGAAAGTTCTGCTGCAAATAGACGAAACGCTCGTGCTGGTGGTTGATGCCGAGAGCAGCGGGCGCGGTTTTTTGATTACGGCGGACGACTCTTATCTCGAACTTTATAACAACACCGGTCAAAAAATCGGCGGCAATCTGGCAAAACTACGCGATTTGGTCAAAGACAACCCGAAACAGACGGAAATTTCCGCGCGACTTGAAAACGTCGTTAGCGAACGGCTCGCCGTGTTGAAAGAATCCGTCGAAATGCGCCGCAGTCAAAGTCTCGAACAAGTCAGGGAACAAGTTAGCAAAAATCGCGGCAAAAATTTGATGGACGAAGTTCGCGCCTTAATCAGCGAGTTAACGACCGAAGAGAAAAATCTTTTAACCGTGCGCGAAGCCGATTTAACTAAAAATCTGAAAAACACTTCGCGGATGCTGTTTTCCGCCAGCATCGCCGGAATTTTGGCTTTAGGACTGGCAAACTTCGCTATCTACCGCGAAGTCGGCAAACGCGCCGAAGCCGAAAACGCAATAAAAAACGTCAACAAAAATCTCGAAACGCGGGTCGAGGAAAGAACGCACGAATTATCAAAGGCGAACGAAACATTAAAAGACCAGATTCGGCAGCGCGAACACGCCGAAGACCGCCGCCGCGTCGCGCTCGATGTCGGAAGTTTGGGAACTTGGAAACTGAATCTGGACAGCGAAGACGGCGAAATGGACGAGCGCAGTCTGGCGATTTTCGGACTGACAAATGAAGATTTCAAAGGCTCCGGCAAAAAAGCGTTCAGCCGCGTCATCGAAGAAGACGCGCCGCGAGTTGACGAAGAATTTCGGAAGGCAATTGCCGAACGCAAGAATTTCGATGCCGAATTTCGGATTCGTGATTCAAAAGGCGCGATTCGCTGGAACAACTGCACCGGACAGCCGCAGTTTGATGACGACGGCAACCTAACGCACGTCGTCGGTTTCTGCCGCGACATCACGGAAATTAAGAGAGGCGAATTGGTGTTGCGCGACAGCGAAAGTTTTGTCCGCGCCATTCTCGATTCACTTCCGGCGCATATCGCCGTCATCAATAAAAGCGGCGAAATCGTCGCCGTTAATAAGGCGTGGCGCAATTTCGCCGAAACGAATTGCGTGAAAGACCCGATTGACTCGACCGGCATCGGGCAGAATTATTTGAAAGTTTGCGAAAATTCGGAAGCCTTTGAAACCGATACGAAAACGGTCGTTGAAAATATGCGGGCGGTTTTGAGCGGCGAGTTAAAAGAATTTTCGTTTGAATATCCGCGCCATTTGCCTCTCGAAGAACGCTGGTTTATCTTGCAGGCGAGCGCGATGACCGACGGCGCGGTAACTTCGCACATAGACATTTCCGACCGCAAACGCGCTGAAACGAAACTTAAAAACAGCGAAGAATTTAACCGCAGTATTTTTGAAAACAGTCCCGACTGCGTGAAGGTTCTGAATCTCGACGGAACTTTGCACACGATGAACTCGAACGGGTTGTGCATTATGGAAATCGGTGATTTCTCGGAATTCGCCGGGAAGCAGTGGATTGATTTTTGGGAAGGCGACGAATGCGAAAAAGCGCGGCAAGCCGTCGAAACGGCAAACAGCGGCGAGACGGCGCACTTTGAAGGATTTTCTAAAACGGCGAAGGGAAATCTCAAATACTGGGACGTTTCGGTCGCTCCGGTGTTCGACGGCGACGGCAAGCCGACGCGCCTGATTTCCACTTCGCGCGACATCACCGAACGGCAGGAAGCCGAAGCCGAACGCGAACGGCTGCTCGATAATGAAAAAGCCGCCCGCCGCGAAGCGGAAATCGCCAACCGGATGCGCGACGAATTTCTCGCCACCGTTTCGCACGAACTTCGCGCTCCGCTCAATTCGATTCTCGGTTGGGGACGACTGCTGCAAAAAGGTCAATTGGATGAGCCGACGACCGAAAAAGCGTTAGGCACGATTGTTCGCAACGCCGAATCGCAAAACCGTCTGATTGAGGATTTGTTAGACGTTTCGCGGATTATTTCCGGCAAACTGCGGCTCGAAGTAATGACGATAAAGCCGATTAACATCGTCGAATCCGCGCTCGAAACCGTGCGCCCGGCGGCGGAAGCCAAAGGCATTACCATCGAAATCAGCGGCGGCAAGGAAGTCAGCCACATTTCCGGCGACCCGAACCGCTTGCAGCAGGTTCTTTGGAATCTACTCTCGAACGCCATCAAATTTACGCCGACCGACGGCACGGTGAAACTGGAAATCGAACGCCGCGATGATTTCGTCGAAATCCGCGTCAAAGACAACGGTGTCGGAATCAAAGAGGAATTTCTGCCGTATGTGTTCGACCGTTTCCGGCAAGCCGACGCTTCGAGCATCAGAAAATTCGGCGGTCTCGGTTTAGGTTTGGCGATTGTCCGCCACATCACCGAAATGCACGGCGGCACGGTTCGCGCCGAAAGCGCGGGCGAAAATCAAGGCTCGACGTTTATCGTGCGGCTGCCGCTGGTTGTTCAAACGGAAGAAGACGACGGGACAGAGACGAAAAATAAAATTCAAACCATTGAACCCGACACGGAACTGCAATTAACCGGAATGCTGATTCTAGTCGTTGACGACGAAGAGGACACGCGCCAACTGCTCGTCCAATCGCTGACGTTTTACGGCGCGACCGTCATCACGGCTGATTCGGCGAAACAGGCGTTCGCCGCGATTCAGGAAAAAAATCCCGATTTGATGGTTTCCGATATTGGAATGCCGGACGAAGACGGTTATTCGCTGATTCGCCGCATACGCGCTCTCGCCGACCCGCAGCATAATTCAATTCCGGCGGTGGCGCTGACGGCGTTCACCCGCGCCCAAGACCGAATGCGGGCGTTAACCAGCGGCTATCAAAACCACGTTTCCAAGCCGGTCGAACCCGACGAACTGGCAACCGTCATCGCCAGTCTGACGGGACGATTGCAATAGTGAAAAGTAAAAAGTGAAAAGTTGAGGATTTCAGTTCTCAACTTTTCACTTTTCACTAACTTACTCTTCGTTTTCGACGATATGTTTATTCGTTTTGTCGTCTTCGGGGATGTTGTATTGACCGTGCGAGATAAAGCCGATATTCGACGGATTCCAGTAGCGGAAAAACGCTTTGCCGTAGATATATTTTTCGGGAACCAAGCCCCAATACCGCGAATCGGAAGAGTTGTCGCGGTTATCGCCCATTACATAATAAAAATGTTCGCTCACTTTTTCCGGTCTGAAACTCGGCAGCGATTGATTGTGGTCGGCTTCGAGATACGGCTCGTTTAACTCTTTGCCGTCAATGAAAATTTTGCCTTCGCGGACTTCGACCGTTTCGCCCGGCAAGCCGATGACGCGCTTGACATAGCTTTTTTCCGGGTCTTTCGGATACCAGAAAACAATCACGTCGCCGCGCTCGATGTGTCCCCAACTGACGCTTTTAAATTTGTAATAAACCAGTTTATTAACCAGCAGACGTTCGCCGTCGTGCAGTTGCGGCAGCATCGAAGTGCCTTCGACGACGACGGGTTGAGCGACGAACACGCCTAACAAAACGAAAACGGCGACGATTAGAACGATGTCGCGCAGGAGTTTGAGGCTTTCCGACCAAAGTCCCTGCCGCGATTCTTTTTTGACGCGATAAACTTCGATGTCGCGGTCGTCGCCGGGCGCGTGCGAACCGAAATCGAATTGGTTTTTCTTTTGTAAATCGAACATATTTGGACTCTTTTGATGCCGGTTCGAGGCGCGGCGGCAATAAATTTTCTTTGCCGTCAATAGAAATTATCGGTTTTTTTCGCGGTTTGTCAAAATAATCAATCAATGTAAAATAAATCGCTATGAACCAAGAAATCCGTGAACTTTTTCCCGCGACTAAAAAATACGCTTATTTGAACAGCGCGGCGTGTGCGCCGCTGCCGACGATTGCCGTCGAAGCGGTCAATAAACAATTGCGCGATGTCAGCGAAAACGGCACGATAAATTTTTTGGATTGGGTGGCGACGAAAAACCGGGCGCGGGAAATCATCGCCACGATGCTCGAAGTCGGCGCGGAACAAATCGCGTTTATGCGAAATACTTCCGATGGATTTTCGACGGTAGCGAACGGCTTGAAGTGGCGGAAAGGCGACAACATCGTTACTTTCGCCAAAGAATTTCCCGCCAACTTTTATGCGTGGCGCAGAATTCGGGATGAGTTCGGCGTAGAAATTCGGGCTTGCCGCGAACGCGACGGGCGCATTGATTTAAACGAATTCGTCGGTTTGATTGACGAAAATACGCGGCTTGTTTCAATCAGCGCGGTGCAGTTCGCGTCTGGCTTTCGCGCCGATTTGGAACGACTCGGCGAAGCGGCGCGAAAAGTTGACGCGCTGTTCGCCGTTGATATTATTCAGGCGTTCGGCGCGATGCCGTTCGATTTGGACGCGCAGAAAGTTGACATCGCGGCGGGCGCGAGCCACAAATGGCTGTGTGCGCCCGAAGGCTGCGGAGTGTTATATTTGAACGAACGTGCGCGGGAACGTATTGCGCCGACGATGGTCGGTTGGATTAGCGTCGAAAATGCGTGGGATTTTGAAGATTCGGAGCAGGAATTCAAACCGAATGCGCTGGCTTGGGAATCGGGAACGGGAACGGCTTCACTCTTTTACGGCTTGGAGCAGAGCGCGAAACTGTTGTTTGAAACCGGCGCGGAACGCATCGAAAAATACTTGGAAGAATTGACCGATTATTTGTGCGAACTCATCGCCGGGAAAAATTACGAAATCGTCAGTTCACGCGCCAAAGGCGAAAAATCGCAAATCGTCTGCATCAAAAATAACAACGGCTTAACCTCGAACGAGACCGCCGACCAACTCGCCAAGCAAAACATCATCGTTTCCCCGCGCGGCGATAGAATCCGCATCGCGCCGCACTTTTTTAACAATCGAAAAGATATTGAACGATTGGCAGAAAATTTACCGTAATCCGAAATTCATTAAACATTAAACCGGAAAACGTCGGAGGACAAACTATTCGCTGTTCGCTGTCAACTGTTCGTTGTTTTTCAAAAAGATTCTTCGTTTATCAGCGAATAGTTGACAGCGAATAGCACTTGGTCATAAATTTACGACTTTAGCGCAGCAATTCGTAAAACTTCCGCCACGCTCCACGCTTGCGCCGGACAGCCGCGTGGATTATGCGGCGCGTCGGCATCGAAAATTTCTGATATTTGTCCGCCGCCGGCTTCGTCGAGATGCGTCTTGAAGCCGTTTAAAATTTCTTCGACACGAGTTTTATTTTCGGGAAAAACTTTTCGATGCGCGTCAACGAATCCGCCGATGAGCCACGCCCAAACCGTCCCTTGATGATATGAAGAATCGCGCTCGAACGGTGAACCGATATAAATCGGACAATAACGCGAATCTTTCGGCGACAGCGAACGCAAACCGACCGGCGTAAGCAGTTCCGTTTCGACTTTTTCGACGACTTGCCGCGATTTTTCTTCATCGTCTAAAATGCGGTGTGGTAAACTGATGGCGAAAATTTGATTCGGGCGAACTGAAGCGTCTCGATTTTCGCCGTCAATGACATCGAACAGGCAGTTTTCCGTTTCGTTCCAAAAGATTCGATTAAAATTCACTTTCGCTTTTTCCGCTAATTCCAGATATTTTTGCTCGTCCGTCCAATCACCGAAAATTCCGGCAAAATCCGCCATCACGCACAAAGCGTTATACCAGAGAGCCTGAATCTCGACGGCTTTTCCGGTGCGCGGCGTAACGACCAAATCGCCGATTTTCGCGTCCATCCAGGTTAGCTGCACGCCCGCTTCGCCCGCGTCAAGCAAACCGTCGGCTTCGTCAACTTTGATTTGAAACCGCGTTCCCTGAACGTGCCAAACGATGATGTTGACGAGTTTTTCGTAAAGTTTTTTTCGCACGAAATCGTAGTCTTTCGTTTTTTCAACGTAAGCGCGAATCGCTTCAAAATACCAGAGCGTCGCGTCAACATTGTTATATTCCGGTTCGTCGCCCGCGTCGGGAAAACGGTTCGGCAGCATTCCCTGTGAAATATGTCGGGAAAATTCGAGCAAAATTTGTCTGGCAATTTCGGCGCGATTCGTTGCTAAAGTCAAACCGTTCAAAGCAATCATCGTGTCGCGCCCCCAATCGGAAAACCACGGATAACCGGCGATAATCGTTTTGCCCGCGCCGCGCGAAACGATAAATTGGTCAGCCGCCAAAACTAATTGTTTGGTAAAATCGTCGTTCGCGGCGGCAATTTTTATCAGGTTTTCGCGCCGTTCGATTTCCGCTTTTTCCAAGTTTTCCACCTGTG
>JAJAYR010000022.1 GCA_026786155.1 Pyrinomonadaceae bacterium | reverse complement strand
GAATCACTTTACGCGGAAAAATTCTTGCCGAAAAACGCAAAATTTGCCGACCTCGGCGCGGGCGCGGGCTTGCCTTCCGTTCCTTGTTTGATTGCGCGGCAGGATTTGCGCGGTTTTCTCGTCGAGTCGAAATTAAAAAAGGCGAAATTTTTAGAGGAAGTTCTGGCGGAATGCCAATTAGAAGACCGCGCCTCAATTCTTGACCGGCAATTTGAAGAACTGCCGAAGCCCGATGTTGCTTACGTTTTGTGCCGTGCGCTCGACAAATTTACGCAAAAACTACCGAAAATTCTAAAGTGGTGCGGCAATTGCTCGCTGTTATTTTTCGGCGGCAACGCTTTGCGCGGCGAACTGGAAAACAACGGCGTAAAATTTGAAACGAAACTGCTGCCGCTGTCCGAACAACGGTTTCTTTTCATCGCCCGATAATCAAGCCGCGAAGAACTTCGTGGAATGGATTTTTGAAGAAAAAGACCGGCGAATCGGTCGGCGCGTTTTGAATCACTTCAAAGAAATTTTCGGGCGGTAAAAGTTAGCTTTTCAATTTTGTTTTACTGTTTCATTTATAATACAATGTGTTGTATGAAATACGCAGTAATTCGGAAAAGCATCGCGGCACAACCGCCGAAAAGGAAACTCGATCAAGCAAAAGTCGTCGAAAATATAAAGAACACCGCCAAAAAAACGGCTGATAAAAATTCTCCGAAATCGCCTGAAAAAACTCCCTTTAAAAATGTAAAAATCGTCGCCGAAAAAAACACGCCGCCGGTTTTGAAGTCGAAGACCGCGAAAAAAGCTGTCAAAGCCGCGCCGAAAACTGTCGTCAAAGTTATAAATCTGCCGACGCAAAAAGTAAAATCAGTTACTGCTAAAATAGCCGACGCGAGAAAAACTATTGCGCCTGTCAAGCAAGCGAAAACGGCTAAAACTCTCGTTGTCGTTAGGAAACCGACGACCAAAAATAACGGCAAAACCGATTTGAAACCGATTAGAAAAATTGCCGCGCTGCCAATCGTAAAACTTAATGCCAGGAAAACTCCGCCGCAAACTTTCGTTAAAAAGTCCGTGAAACAAGTTCCGCCGCCGAAAATCAAAACGGCAAAAGTTCAAATTTCGGAGATAAAAGTTAAGCCGAAAAAAAATGTCGAACCGAAGGCTGAATTATCGGTTGCCGTAAAAAAATCAAAACCGATTGGCGCGGTGAAAACGACGGCAAACGTCGAAAAGAAATTAAAACCGACTGTTCCGGTCAAAAAAATTATCGAAAAACTGTCGAAGGTGAAATCGGCGAAAATTAAAGCGGCGACGGCTGAAAAGATCAACCAAACGCCGAAAAAGGTTGAGCCGAAAACTTTCAAAAAAGCCGTTAAACCCGGAACGGAAAAAATAAAAACGACTGTTGCGCCGAAAAATGTAAAAGCGAAACCGCCGAAAACCAACGCGCCGGTAAAAAAATCAAAAGTGATTGCCGTCGAAATTGAAGCCGTCAGTTTGCCGCTTCCGAAGCCGAAAAAGAAGAAAGCCAAACCGATTGGCGCGGCGATTTTTCGCGGCAAAAAAGACCGCTACGATTTTCAGGTTTTCCCGGTTGATGGCGAATTTGAAGACTCTCCGGCGATTTTTATCATCTCGAAACGCAAAGTTGATAAACACCAACGGGCGCATCACACGATGGTTTGCATCGGGCAGACGACTTCGGTTTTGAGCGAACTGAAAAAACATCGCAAAGGCAAATGTTTCAAGCAGCACCAAGCCAACGCGATCAGCGTTCTGCGCGAAGAAAATGAGCAGAAGCGTCTGAAAATAGAATCGGATTTAAAGTCGGCGCACACGATTCCCTGCCCGCACACATAAAAATATCACGATAAATTTGTTAAGATATTTTTTATGAATCGTCCCGAAAAAAACGAATACGCCGAATTTTACGCAGGTTATGTCGCGCTCGTCGAAGAAACCGACATCATCGCGGCATTGCAAAATCAACCGACTGATTTGCAAAATCTGCTTGCCGGAATCACGGCTGAAAAGGAAAATTACGCTTACGCCGAAGGCAAATGGAGTGTGCGGGAACTGCTCGGACATATTATTGACGGCGAGCGGGTTTTTTCTTATCGCGCGTTGCGAATTTCGCGCGGCGACCAAATTCCGCTGGCTGGTTTTGAAGAAAACTTTTACGTTGCAAACAGTAATTTTTCCGAAATTGAACTCGCCGATTTGCTCGCAGAATTCACCTTGCTGCGCGGGTCGAATGTGTTGCTTTTCAAAAATTTGACTGAAGCGGCGTGGCGGCGCACCGGCACGGCAAGCGAGGCGACGGTTTCGGTTCGCGCTCTGGCTTTTATAATGGTCGGACATATTCGTCATCACGCCAACATCCTGCGAACCAGATATTTAGCCTGAATGAAATTTGATGTTATCATCATCGGCGCGGGCGCGGCGGGACTTTTTTGCGCCGCCGAAGCCGGAAAACGCGGGCGCAAAGTTCTGGTTCTCGAACACAACGCGCAGGTCGGACGCAAGATTTTAATTTCGGGCGGCGGTCGCTGCAATTTCACCAACCGCGAAGTCAAAGCGGAAAATTTTATCGGGAACAATCCGCATTTTTGTAAGTCGGCGTTGGCGCGATATACGCCGCCGGATTTCGTCGAACTCGTCAAAAAACATCGCATCGAATTTTACGAAAAGAAACTCGGACAGTTTTTCTGCCGCGAATCTGCCAGGCAAATCGTCGAGCTGCTTTTAACCGAATGTCGGCGGGCAAAAGTTGAAATTCGCACGAATTGTTCGGTCAAAGCGGTCGAGAAAAACGATTTGTTTAAGGTTGAAACCAATCAGGAAAATTTCACCGCCGAAAGTTTGGTGATAGCGACGGGCGGACTTTCGTTTCCGAAAATCGGCGCGACGGATTTCGGTTATCGGGTTGCCAAACAATTCGGATTAAAAATAATCGAAACGCGGGCTTCGTTGGTTGCGCTCGTTTCGGCGAATTCAGCGCAGAATTTCAAAAAACTCGCGGGCGTTTCGGTTGACGCGAATGTTTCGTTCGGCAAACATTCGTTTCGGGAAAACATTTTATTTACGCATCGCGGTCTTTCCGGTCCGGCAGTTTTGCAAATCTCGAACTATTGGCGAAAGGAAAAAGCCGTTTCGATAGATTTATCGCCGACGGCAAATGTGGCGGAAATTTTGGGCAACAATCGTGAAAGCAAACAGAATCTCGATAATTTTTTGAGCCGCATCTTGCCGAATCGCTTCGCCGAAATTTTTACCGCCGACAATCTGCCGAACAAACCGCTGAACCAATTGAGCAATAAAGATATTGAAAACATCGCCGAAAAGTTAAACGACTGGCAGGTTAAATTCAGCGACACCGAAGGTTACGACAAAGCGGAAGTGACGCTCGGCGGCGTTGACACGAACGAACTTTCGTCGCGGACGATGGAAGCCAAGCGCGTGAAAAATTTGTATTTTATCGGCGAAGTCGTTGACGTTACCGGCTGGCTCGGCGGCTACAATTTTCAATGGGCGTGGTCGTCGGGCTTTGCCGCCGGACAAGCAGTTTAAGTATTTATAATTTTGTCATTCAATAGACAAAAGTAGTAAATTTTAGTGTTAAATAGCCTGTAATTTAAATTTTACAAAATCTTTCGCGGGCGGCGGTATCTAGTATTTTCGCTGCCTGTTTAACAATTTGAAATCTCAAATTTGAAATTGCAAATTATTAAAAATCTTAGATTACAGACTATTAAACTGACAAATTATATGGCAATTTTAGTTACGGGCGGCGCGGGTTATATCGGCAGCGCGGCGGTTGAGGATTTACGCGGGAAAGGCGAAACGGTCGTCGTTTTGGACAATTTGGTCTATGGACACCGAAAAGCGGTTGATTCGTCCGTCGCGTTTTACGAAGGCGACATCGGCGACGAATCGCTTATTCAAAAAATTCTCGATGAACACACAATCGAAGCGTGTATGCACTTTTCGGCATTCGCATTCGTCGGTGAATCGGTCGAAAAACCGGACATTTATTACGAGAATAATTTCGTCCAAACCTTAAAACTCCTCGACGTTTTGATAAAAAATAACGTCAAAAAATTTATCTTTTCTTCGACCTGCGCGACTTACGGCGAACCGCAGTATGTTCCGATTGACGAAAAACATCCGCAATTTCCGACGAGTCCTTATGGCTGGTCGAAGTTTATGGTCGAACGCGCTCTGGCGGATTACGACACGGCTTACGACTTGAAATTCGTCGCGCTGCGCTATTTTAACGCCTGCGGCGCAAGCGGCGACTGCGGCGAAGACCACACGCCCGAAACGCATCTGATTCCGCTCGTTTTATTCGCCGCGCAGGGCAAACGCGATTCGATTGCGATTTTCGGCGACGATTATCCGACACCCGACGGAACCGCAATTAGAGATTACATCCACATCGCCGATTTGAGTCAGGCGCATCTGCTCGCGCTGGAACATCTGCGAAACGACGGCAAATCCGAATTTATAAACTTAGGCAACGGCGGCGGTTATTCAGTCAAGGAAGTTATCGAAGCGGCGCGAAAAATTACCGGCAGAAACATCGCAACGAAGATTGCGCCGCGTCGCGCGGGCGACCCGTCGCGGCTGGTTGCCGATGCCAAAAAAGCGCGGGAAGTTTTAGGCTGGAATCCGCAATTCCCTGAAATCGAAAAGATAATCGAATCAGCTTGGAACTGGCACGAAGCGCACCCGAACGGCTATGAATAAATGTTCCGAATCTTATCTTCAATAGAATTATAAAAAATTGAAACCGAATCGTCAGTTCAAACGAATAAAGTTGATGCCACATATTGCTTTTTTGTGTTACCAACAATAAACTGCATTCAGATTTTGGTTTCGCTGGAATTTTAATTTTATGAAGCAAGATTCTCCGTTTCGATATTTTTACTTGATTTTTTTGACCGTTGCTTTCGCCACCGTTTTCACGGCTGATGTTTCCGCGCAGAACACGCGGACGTTTTCCGGCACGGTGGCAACGCAGCAATTCGAGTTGATTCCGAATGTTTCCATCGAAATCGAAACGTCCGACGGGAAAATTACCGCGATAACGGATGCGGAAGGCGCGTTTTCCGTGCAAGTTCCGAACGAACCTTTGTCGGTTAAATTTTTCGGCAGCAATATCGCGCCGCTGACCCGAATTTTTTCGGTAACGGACACGCTGATTCGTCTGCAAATCAAAACGAGCTTCATAATTCGCCCGATCAACGAAAATGTTACGATTGAGGCGAACACGCTCACGCCGGAAGTCGAACAGCGCAACGATACGGTTTATAAAAACACGCTTTTCGGGCGCGACGACCAACTCATTCAAACCTTAAACGCCGGAATCAACGCCGGACAGCACGAAGGCGGCGGCAAGTCGCTCGAAATTCGCCGTTTCGGTTTCAACCTCGACCACGGCGGCGTGAACGGCGGTTTGAAAATTCTGGTTGATAACGTCCAGCAAAATCAGGGAACGCAGGGACACGGGCAAGGTTATCTGGGCGCGTTAAAAAGTTTATCGCCCGAACTCGTCGAAGGCATTTCGATTATCAACGGTCCGTTTTCCGCCGCCTACGGTGATTTTTCAGGGCTGGGTGTCGTGCAGATTCGCCAGCGCGAAAGTCTCGCCCAACAGTTTACGGCGCGAATTCAATACGGTTCATTCAATACGGCACGCGGATTTTTCGCTTACAGTCCGAAAATTAAAAACGTCGAAGCCTTTCTCGCCTACGAACCGAGTTACACCGACGGACCGTTTATCAATCGCGGGCGTTACCGGCGTGATAATTTTACGGGAAATTTTACGTGGAAACGCAGTGAGCGGGAAGCCGTCGGCTTCAAATTTAACGCCGGACGCAACAACTTCTTTTCGTCGGGACAAATTCCGCTTGATTTGGTTGCTGCCGGACAACTCGACCGTTTCGGATTTATTGACCCGGAAAACGGCGGCAAAGTTCAACTTGGAACGGCTGGAATCTACTATCGAAAAGAATTCACTTCGGGCGCGACGTTCAAAGCCGACGGTTTTGTCGGGCGTTCGCTGTTTGATTTATTTTCAAATTTTACGTTTTTCTTAAACGACCCGATTTACGGCGACGAAATTCAGCAGCACGATTCGCGGCTTCAGGAAGGCGCGAACGCCCAATTTCTTCAGCCGTATAAATTCTTTGGCAAGCAATCGCTTTTAACCGTCGGCGCAAATTTTCACTTTAACCAAATTAACGTCGGGCTTTATCCTTCGACCGCCAGAAACCCGAATCGTAAATTTCTGCCCGGAAATGTCAATAATCCGAATGTGCTTTTAACTTCGGCGAAGGCGAACGTCAACAATTATGCGGGTTACGTGCAGAACGGCATTGATTTATTCAACGGACATTTGCATCTCGAAGCGGGTTTGCGTTTCGATTATTTCACGTTCGATGTCAAAGGCTTTGAACTCGGCGGAACGATTACCGAAGAGCCGCCGGTTGAAAGAATTGCCGCCAATAACAATACGAATTCTCGATTTTCGTGCAATCAATTTGCCGATTTGATGACCGATTGTTTAAGTCTTAACGGCAAGGAAGGCGCGGTGCGATTTCAGCCGAAACTCTCGGCGGTTTTCTCGCCGTTTGAAACTTTTCCGGTTTCTTTTTACGGCAATTACGGGCGCGGAATTTCTTCGCAGGACGCTCGCGGAGTCGTTCGCAACCCGGACGCGCCGAAAATTTCGACGACCGATTTTTATCAAGCCGGAACTTCCTATAACGCCCGCCGTTTGTCGCTCGTCGGCAGTTTCTTTTTCATTGACCGCTCGAACGAACAGGTTTATATTCCCGACGACGGCTCAATCGAATTTGCCGGACGTTCGCGTTCCTATGGTTTTGAAATCCGCAATTCGGTTCGCCTCAATCGCTTTTTGAGTTTCAACGGCGGTTTGACGCAGGTTTTGGAAGCGTTTTATCCGGGCGATTTTTTTGAGAACAGCAATTCGCGCCGCCGCGTTTTGGTTGACAGCGCACCGCACATCGTCGCCAACGGCAGTTTCGTTTTGTCGGAACTGCGCGGCTTTAATTCGTCTTTAAGTTGGCGGCATATTTCGAGTTACCGGCTCGACGGGCAAAACGATTCGATTCGCGCCGCCGGACACGACGTAGTTGATTTGAGCGTCGCTAAACGTCTGCGAAAATGGGTTGACCTTAATTTTTCGATTGACAATGTTTTGGACAAACGCTATTTTGAGACGCAGAATTATTTCGAGTCGCGCACTTGCCCGACGTGCGGCGTTGCCGAGAGAATTCACGCCACGCCCGGTTTTTCGAGAGCCTTTAACGTCGGCGTAACATTCCGATTGGGCGCGAAAGAATAAAATTTTGTTAAAAATAAAAAAAGAGTATAATTTCGGAATTATGGACAGAGTTTTATATCAGGAAGATTACTACGGCTGGCTTCGGGAAAACGCGCAGTTAATTCGTGAGAAAAGATTTTCCGAAGTTGACGCGGACAACATCGTTGAGGAACTGGAATCAATGGGAAAAAGCGAAAAGCGCGAGTTGTCCAGCCGCTTGACCGTTTTGCTGATGCACTTGCTCAAATGGCGGTATCAAACGGTTAAGCGTTCGATGAGTTGGCGAAATACGATTGCCGTCCAGCGCATTGATATTGATGAATTGCTGGAAGACAGTCCGAGTTTGAGAACCGAAATTTCCGACAAAATCGAAGTCGCTTATGAAAAAGCAAAACTCGCCGCCGAGATTGAGACGGGCATTGAAAGGCAAAATTTCCCCGCCGTCTGTCCTTTTTCTCTCGAACAAATTTTGGACGAAACGTATTTACCCGACGAATAAAATTGATGCAAACCGAATTAACCAAAAATCGAATTTCCCGAAAAGCCGCGAGTTTTACCGAATCGGTCATTCGTGAAATGACGCGCGAGGCGATGAAATACGGCGCGGTTAATCTCGGACAAGGCTTTCCCGATTTTGCCGCGCCCGAAGATATTAAACAAAAGGCGATACAGGCGATTGCCGACGATTTCAATCAATACGCGATAACTTGGGGCGTAAAATCGTTTCGGGATGCGATTGCGGCAAAGACGAAATGGTTTTTAGGTTTAGACGTTGACCCGGAGACGGAAATCACGGTAACTTGCGGTTCGACCGAAGGAATGATTGCGGGAATGATGGCGACGGTTGATGCGGGCGAAGAAGTCGTCGTGTTCGAGCCGTTTTACGAAAACTACGCGCCGGACGCGATTTTGTCGGACGCGAAACCCGTTCACGTGCCGCTTTATCAAACCGCGAACGGCTGGCATTTTGAAAAAGACGAGTTGAGAAACGCTTTTAACGAGCGCACGAAAGCGATTATTATCTGCAATCCGAACAATCCGACAGGCAAAGTTTTTTCGCGTGAGGAACTCGAATTCATCGCGGAACTTTGCAAGGAATTCGACGTGATTTGTTTTACCGATGAGATTTACGAACATATTATCTATGATGTAACGCCGTCGTCCCGACGGCTGTCGCGTCGGCTTCCAGCCGACGCATTGAAAAAAGTCGTGAGCGCGGGACGCAATGCCTTCGGCGACAGCCGTCGAGACACCGGCGTTACGTCGCATATTTCGATGGCTCAAATTGACGGAATGAGAGAGAGAACAATCGTCGTCAATTCGCTTTCAAAAACTTATTCGGTTACGGGTTGGCGCGTCGGTTACTGTATCGCGCCGCCGGATATTTCGGGCGCGATTCGCAAGGTTCACGACTTTTTAACCGTTGGCGCGGCAAATCCGCTGCAGCACGCGGGCGCGTATGCGCTTGGTTTGCCGGAAAGTTATTACGCCGGACTGCAAAAGGAGTATCAATCGAAACGCGATTTTATCGTGCCGGTTTTGCAGGAAAACGGTTTCAAATGTGAAATGCCGCAGGGCGCGTATTATGTGATGACCGACGTTTCCGATTTCGGTTTTGCGAACGATGTCGAGTTCACGAAATTTTTAATCCGCGAAATCGGTGTCGCGGTCGTGCCGGGTTCGTCGTTTTATCACGACAAATCTTTAGGTTCGCAGAAAGTCAGATTTTGCTTTTGTAAAAAGGACGAAACGCTCGAAGCGGCGGCGGAAAGATTGCGGAAATTAAAATCACGAATTTAACGAAATAAAAAACCTGTCATTTTAACAACGACAGGTTTTTTATTTATATTCAACAAAAACGCGCTTACTTCTTCATATTCGCGTTAGTCATTGTATTGCTGTTGCTGCCGACCATTTGATTGGTCATCGAATCTCCGGCTTGAACTTTCAGTTCGTTTTTCACGCCTTTCTGGTCTTTGATTCCTTTGGCGGCTGTTTCAGCCTGCGTTTTTTGCGCGGCGGTGGCAACCGTTCCTTTCAAAGTGATGACATCGTTGGTAACGTCAACATTGATGGTCGAATCGCGCAAATCATTGACTGCTGTCAGCGCGGCTTTAGTCTTGAACCAAATCCAGCTATCATTCGCGCCTTGTCCGATGGTGCTGCCGGTTCGGTCTTTATCGTAGTCGGCTTTGTTCTTATCGTAGTCTTCGCGCGTCATATTCGAGTTGTAACGATTGTTGCTGCTGCCGGTCATATTTGAATTCATCATCATATTCGCGTTGTTGTTGACGACCACCGCGACGTTTGAATTAGCATTCGTCATCGTCGTTTTATTGACGACGTTAGTATTGACGGCTGTTTCACAACCGATTGAAACCGCGGCTAAAGCGGCGGCAATTGTTAAAGTAGTTAGTCTTCTCATATTAATTCCTCTTCTTCTTTAAAGTTAAATATAAAGTTAAAAACTTTATAAAGTCATCCTATTATATTCGGCGAACTATTTGCAAAAGCAAAAGCCGTTGAAAAATTATATTTACGTCGTAAAATATACAAATAACTGTAATTATTTTGACGAAAAATTTCTCCGAAAAAGCAACTTTTTCCCGTGTTAGCGCACCTAATACGCTAAATTTCTCGTAGAATCTCACCAAGACTTGGCAATAAATCGGAGGTTGAAATGTTAAATAAATTTTTTGCGTTTACTATATTTGCGGCGGTAGTTGGCACGGCAAACGCCCAGACTGCGCCGACCGCGCCGACGGAAAGAACGGTTCAGCGGATGACTTTCGGCGTGCCTTTTGAAACGAGTTATCTGGGCGTTCAGACGGAAGATATTTCAAAGGAAAACTTTTCAAAATACGGACTTTCGACGGTGCGCGGCGTGGGCGTTGATAAAGTCGTCGAAAATTCTCCGGCGGCGAAAGGCGGTTTGCAGAATGGCGATGTCATCCTGAAATTTGAGGGCGAGGAAGTTTCGAGCGTCAGAAAATTAACCCGTTTGATTGCCGAAATTGCGCCCGACCACACGGCGAAATTAACCGTTCTGCGCGACGGAAGCGAACGCGAAATTTCCGTGACGCTCGGCAAACGCGATTTGCCGCAGTTTCAAACCGGCAATTTCCGCGTGGAAAATCTGCCGAATCTTTCCGCGCTTCCCCGGCTTCCGCGAACGATGCCAACCGTTCCGCTTCCGCCGATGACGGGCGGCGATTCCAACGTCTTCATCTTTCGCACCGGCGCGAATCGTCAAATCGGTGTCGGCGTAACGCCTTTGACCAAACAACTCGGCGATTATTTCGGCGTGGCGGAAGGCAGAGGTCTTTTGGTCAACAACGTCCGCGAAAATTCGCCCGCCGCCAAAGCCGGTCTGCAAGCCGGTGATGTTATCGTCGAAATCGAAGGCAAAGAAGTTAAATCAATGCCCGATTTGCTTCGAGCGATTAGCGAAAAGAATGAAGGCATTGTTTCTCTGACATTTATCCGCGACAAAAACCGTCAAACGATAAACGTAACGCCCGAAGCGGCAAAGGAAGAAAAGATGAAACCGGAAGAGTTCCAAAGATTTTTCGACGACGCGCCGACTCCGATTCCCGATAATTAAAAGATCTTTTTATAGATCGAACGGAAGAAATTGACAGGGATAAAAACAAGTGTTTTAAAAATCCCGGTTTATTCTCTTTATCCCTGTTAATTTCTTC
>JAJAYR010000021.1 GCA_026786155.1 Pyrinomonadaceae bacterium | reverse complement strand
CTGGATGCCGCTTGCAAGACAAGCGATGCACAACGCGGGCGAGCAGATTCACGTCGCCGTCTTTCCGACCGTCCACGAAATGCACCAAATCGCCTGCCGCCAATATGCCTTTGAAGGCAGATGTTTCGTTCTCGCCGTCGGGCTAATAATGACAGCCGAAGATTTACCGGCAGAACTTTTAAAAGATACGCCGATTGATGAACACGAACTCTTTTTGCGCGGCGGAAGCTGCATTGTCGCGCCCGACGGAAGTTTCATTGTCGAGCCGTTTTACGACGAGGAAAAGATTTTGACGGCGGAAATTGATTTATCAATGATTGACCGCGAGAAAATGACGCTCGACGTTTCCGGTCACTACGCGCGACCGGACGTTTTCGCGTTTGAGGTAAATCAAAAACTGCGCCGCTGAAACGATTGAAAAAAAGTTTCAAGTTAAGTGGAATAAAATTTCGGACTCGCGCCATTCACAGCGATAAGCATTTTTGTAAATAATCGAGTAAAGAAGGAGAAGACGAAACGAAATGGCGAAACAACTGGAAAAAAAACATTCGCTGGCAAAACGCTGGATTCATTGGATAAATTTTCCGCTGCTGACAATGATGATTTGAAGCGGGATTTTGATTTACTGGGCGAACGCCGTTTTCAGCGTCAAAATTTTCGGCTACGAATTATTTCATTTTTTCCCCGCGTGGTTTTACGAGTATTTGGGCATTCCGTTTCGTCTCGCCGAAGGCTTGCAGCTTCATTTCTTTTTTATGTGGCTGTTTTTGATAAACGACATCGCGTATGTTCTTTACTTAGCAATTTCGGGCGAGTGGCGCGCGACTTTGCCCTTTCCCGGTTCATTCAAACGTGCAATAGTCGTGACTTTGCACGATATGCACATCGTCAAAAAACTGCCGCCGCAAGGGAAATACAACGACGCGCAGCGCATCGCCTACACCGGCGTTATTTTGATGGGCGCAGGTTCGATTCTGACGGGACTGGCGATTTACAAACCGACGCAGACGGCTTTTTTGACGAACATTTTGGGCGGCTACGAATGGGCGCGCTGGGATCATTTCTGGCTGATGATCGCGTTCGTCGGATTTTTCGTCGTCCGCGTCGTGCAGGTTGCAATTGCCGGCTGGAGCAATTTCCGCTCGATGATTACGGGTTACGAAGCCGTGACAATCGAAAATAAAATTCCCGTCTCGTCTTTGAACGAAACCGAAGGAGAAGCCGTATGAACGAGAAAAATACGAATGAACAAAACGGCAAAGACGAAAAACAAACTTCGTCGGTCGAATCCGAAGTGCTGGTCGAAAAAGTGCGGGAAATCGAATTAGCGAAAGAGAAATCGCAAAATTCCGAAGCGCGAAATCTCGATAAAAACAATACTTCAAAAATCTTGAATGAAAAACGCGAGTTGAGCGAGCCTTTAGAAGATGCGGAAGCAAAGCGGCGAATGTCGCAAAAGTCAAGACGCGGTTTTCTGGTCGGCGGCGCGGCGGCACTCGTCGGCGTTTTCGGCTGGCGGTGGATGCCCGACGAAACGAAGGAAAAACTTCTGCGCCGCACGTTTGAATTTAACGAACGGGTCAGTCAAATTTTTTACAGCCCGAAACGGCTTGCGCCCGAATTCGCAAGGGAAAGAGTCGGCGATTTGCGCGTCAACGGCGGCGAAGGAATGAGCGAAGATTTCAATCCGCAGACGTGGCGTTTGCAAGTCGTCGGTTTAGCGAATCCGCGAGGCTTTTCTCAATATACCGACAACATCGCCTACGACACGGCGATGGACAACAATAGTTCGATGCGTCCGACCAATCAACTGCACGAAAACAAGGACGCAAAACAAAACCCGAACGCGCCTGCCGAGATGCCGCCCGCGACCGAAGATCGCGCCGCCGCTTCGCAAATGCCGATGCCCGGACTGCTTTTAACTCTGGACGACATCAAAAAATTGCCGCGCGTCGAGATGACGACCGAACTGAAATGTATCGAAGGCTGGAGCGTCGGCGTCAATTGGGCGGGCGCGAGACTTTCCGATTTTATGAATCATTTTCAGCCCGCGACGCGCGACGGCTCCGCACCGGACATTGCAAACAAACCGGAAAATCTGCTGCCGTATATCTCGATGGTCACGCCCGACGGCGGCTATTATGTCGGAATTGATATGCCGAGCGCGATGCACCCGCAAACTCTGCTTTGTTACGAGATGAACGGTGCGCCTTTAACGATGGAACACGGCGCGCCTTTGCGCTTGGTTACGCCGACCAAATACGGCATCAAACAAATCAAACGCATTGGGCGCATCGCTTTCACTAATGAACGACCGGCAGATTACTGGGCGGAGCGCGGTTACGATTGGTATGCCGGACATTGATTTGATGAACGACCGAATCCGCGCGGCTCAAATCGTTTTGCCGTGCGCGAAAATTGTTTGAGCAGGAACAAAAATGAGCAAATTTAGCCGGTGGCGGCAGACAATTTCAGACAAATTAAAAAACTCAACCGGCAGTAAAAAATCTGCTGACGGCGGCG
>JAJAYR010000020.1 GCA_026786155.1 Pyrinomonadaceae bacterium | reverse complement strand
TTGCTGCCGTTCGTCGTGTTTGAATTTTCCGCTTGAATAAGATTTGACATTAGAACCGTTTAACTGACGATAGAAGATTTTGATTTTCCCCCGATTTGCGAACGTCCGGCAAGTTTTATTTCAGACAAAATATCGGTCAGCGTCAAGCGCATTAAATCGAAAATTAGCAGTTGATTGTAAAGTGTCGGCGTTTCCACGTCGTTTATTTGCGGTTTCAATTCGGAAAATTTATTAAATCTGTCGAAAAACGATTTACCTAATTTGATTGCGGCATCGGCGACTTGTTCGTTTGACCAATCTGCGATTCTTTTCCCCCAACTGCAAAAGCCCGCCACATCGGACAAATAAACGTCCAAACACGGAATTAAGTCTTCAAATTGATTATCATTTTGCTTCAGAACTTTTCGGCAATCGTCATAAGGAAACGGATGTAAAAAATCGCTTTTATAAAGTTCCTGCAAAATTTTTAATTTTTCCTCGATTTCGCTTTTCATAACCTTTCACTTCCGAAAGACAAAATTTTTCCGGCAGCGTCTTTAATAATATAATAACCGCTTTTCATATATCGAACGACTCCGATACCAATTTCACTCGTTCTTCACCGCGCAAGT
Organism: Pyrinomonadaceae bacterium; assembly: GCA_026786155.1. GTDB lineage: Bacteria > Acidobacteriota > Blastocatellia > Pyrinomonadales > Pyrinomonadaceae. The sequence goes on along the minus strand of JAJAYR010000020.1, from coordinate 9,614 downwards.
TTTTGGCAAAAGCGACTGATTTTCTTAAATACTGCCAGACATCTCCTCCGGCGGAAACTTCGCGTCCGTGTCGCGCAAAATGATATTTGATTGATTCGGAAACGGTCGGGAAAGTTTCTTTTACCCAGAAAGAAATCAATTTTTTGGCTTCACTTAAACTAATTTGAGCCATTATTGTTTCTTGATTTTATAAACCGTCCGAATTCTGCCCGTATTCGTTTGCGCGGTTTTACTTTCGCCGACGACGCGGTTAGTTTTCAGAAACACGGTAACTTGCGCTCCCTGCGTCGAGCCGTTTTCGGCATCGTCAATTTTGGCGGGATTGCCGCGCAGTATAACTGATTCGTCCGCCGCGATATACTGCGCGTAATCGCCGACGGCTTTACGATTCGGCGAAGTAACGACGACATTTTTTTCCGCGATGGTTTGCGCCAACTCGTTTTTGTCGTTCAGATAAACATTCGCCACGCCCGCGACGATTCTGTCCGTGCCTTGTCTGATGTCAACGTCCGTTTCGTAGCGAAGCTGATTTTTATCCTTGAAATAAAAGATTTTCTGCGATTGGGCATAAACCGGAACATTCGATTCCTTGCCGTTTTCCTGACGTTTCGCGTCGTAAAGCAGACTTTGCACCGCGCCTTCGCCGTAAAGTTCGCCTTGTTTTTGGCGCAAAATTAATTTATCGGCGCGGACGTAATTATTCTCCTGCCAAGCGCGGGCGTTTCCCGCATAAGTTCCGATTTCGGTTTTGTGATTAAACTCGGCATTTTCCGCCGTCACGAAAACCGGCGCGTTGGTTTCGCCGAAAGGAGTTGCGCCGCCCGTCTGTTTTTGGCTGACGTAAGTCGTCGAAACTTTGCCGCGCAAAAACGATTTTTCGTTTTTGGTGTCCCAATCAATTTCGTTCGCTTTGGCTCGCGCTCTTGAATCGGAAACGAGCGGCTCGCCGCGCATCCGAACCGTTCCGTCGTTCGCCGTGAAAACTATTTGATTCGCCGTTCCGCTGCGGTCGAGTTCAAAAAATTTCGCGTTGCCGTTGGCATCAAATTGCTGAACGTCGTTCGATTGCTGATTAAAACTCGCGTTTAATTTGTCGGCGATTAAAGTCTGCGTTCCGCGATTTTCATTTGGGACGGTCGGGACGCGGACGGTTTTCGTTTTCGTCGCGGCGACGCAGTTGCGCGGATTATTTCCCGTCTCAAAAAAATCGCAGTCGAAACGCGGCGCGTTTATCGTCGTTTGATAATTTTCCGCCGAATTTTTTAACGGCTCGACGAATAATTCCGCGTTGCCGACGGCTTCGGCTCGCGCCAGATTTTTTCCGTCGCCGTTCAAAACGGTTTTTACCGTGTCCGCCGTTATTTTTTTATTGGCAGCGTCGGGTTTGCCGTTCGGCGCAACCATCGCCACGGTCGTGCGTCCTTCGGTGTTCATTTCCTGAAGCAGTCCCGCGCCGTTGAAATTCAGACGAATCGCGTTCGGCGCGGACAGCGTAACTTTTGAGTAATCGCCCGCGTTCGCCGGAATCAAATTGGCATTTCCCGCGCCGACGATATTGGCGGAACTCAGTTGTTGATTGTCGCCGAAAGCCGCGTTCAGTTCATTGCCCGAAACTTCGGTCGTGCGGTCGGGCGCGGTTTGTTTCAGATAAGCGTTGCCTTTGACAACGGCGTTTTTCAGATTTTTATTAGGAAAAAGTTCCGCCGTCAGATTGTCGCCTTTGATATAATCGCCGCCCTGCGTGATTTCCGCGTTCCCGTAGAGAAAAATTTTGCCGCTTTTTTGCTCATAAATCGCTTCGTTAGATTTTATATTCGTTTGTTTATTGTCTTGATTGGTAACGATTTTCACGCCGTTTTTCAATTCAAAACGGTCGGCATCTTTTTGATAAAGCGCGTAATCGGTTTTGATATTCGTCGGTTTTTCGCTGCCGGACGCGGTTTCGATCAAGACGTTTTCAAATAATTCGAGCTGTTTTAATTCTTTATTGATGTCGGCAACGGCGCGATTCGCCCGCGTTCTCGTCCATTTCGGATTGGCGTTCGTTGCCTTCTGCTGCACGTCAACATTGCCGTTCAAATCAAATTTTTTGATTTCTTTGTTGACGAAATACGCGGTCGCCTTGTCGGATTTAATGTCGGTCGGCTGCCCGTTTTGCTTCGATTCGTTCGGCGTGATGTTAATATTGACCGCGTTTTTAAATTCGATTCTGCCTTCGGTTTGATTCAAAAATGCGTGTCCGGCGGCAATTCGCGCCTGCTGAAAACTTTTGTCGGCAAATTCGCCTTCGCCGTTTCCGTTGGCGTAAATCTCGATGTCTTTCAAAAGTTCGAGCGTTTTCCCTTTCGTCTTGACAATCGCGCCGAACGATTTGCCCGTGATATTTTCGCGCGAAAACTCAATCGCTTCGTCGGCTCGCGCCGTCTCATCGGCTTTCGTATAAACAATCTGCGCGGTTTTCACCTTCAGCGCGTCGCGCGTTTCGACGTTCACTTCGCCTGCGAAATAAGCCGTAAAGTTTTTGTTTTCTTCGGGAATATAAATTGCTTTCTGAGCCGTCATTTGGTCGAACTTTACGCCCGTTTCGTCGAAAACCTGCAAGAAAACATTTTCGAGTTCCTGATGATTGTCGGCGAAAGTCTTGGCTTTGTCGGCTTTGATGTAATACTTTTTCACATCGCCTTCGGTTTCCGTCCGTTCATAACCGTTGACTTCGGCGACGACATCTTTGGAAAGCTGCGCGTGTTCGCTTTTCAGGCGAAATTCCTGATTGTTCCGCGAACGGTAAAATCCGATGCCGATGGCAACTATCGTTATCGCCAATGCGACAACCGCGCCAATCCGAAAGTATTTCGGAAGATTAGCGCGAAGTTGAAGATTTTTTAAGTTTTGACGCGGAGTTTCAGACATTATAATTTAACATTCGGAGCGAGTTTTGAGGTTTTCATTTTTCCCGTGTGCGTGTGAAAATTTATCTTGGCAGTTTCGTCAATTATCCAAACTTCCAACGCACCTTTCTCTAAATAAAGTCGAATTTTTTCCGTCATTTCGGCGCGACTGTTGCCGGGAGATTTTATTTCGACGCAGATTTCGGGAGCTTTCGGATACGGAGTTCGCTCGCCGAATTCAGCGTAAAATTCATCGGATAACCAAGCGACATCGGCAACTCTGACACCTTCGCTCGTCAAAATCGAACATTCGACAACGATTATGCCGCTTTGTTTCTGATTTTCAACTATTCTGGAGATTTTATTCTGCAAAATTCCGTGCCGATTGGAAGCCGGACTCATCAAAATCTGCCCGAATTTGTTGAGTTCGATTTTATACGGCAGATCCCGAAAAAAAGGATTTTCTATTAACTCCTGCCATTTAACCGTCAAATCCATATTGTTTCCTCCGTTTTAATTATCCGTTCTCAAATCTTCCACGACAAGTTGAAGCCGCGTGTTGCCGTTCCAAGTGTTCGCTTCGGGCGTGTAAGCCAATTCGATGCGCGTTTTCAGTTTTAGGGTTTGCCCGCGTGATTTGTCCGCGCCGTCCCACCAAACCGCTTCAAACGATTTGCCGTCGGCATCGGCGAGTTTTAATTTCAGATGTTTTTCCTTCATCACAAACGGTTCAGAAATTAAAGTCAAATCCTTCGTCAAAAATCTGGGTTTCGGATTGCCCATTCCGAACGGCTCAAAGCGTTTTAATTCCTGCACTAAATCGAGATTCAAAGTTTTCGACGAAACAATCGCGTCAATTTTCAATTCGGGAATCAAATCTTCTTCCGTCAAATTGGCGGTCGCGTGTTCGTTCAGTTTTTCCTGCAAGAGCGCGATATTTTCAAATTTGATTTTCATTCCCGCCGCCGCTGCGTGTCCGCCGTATTGCTCGAAAAGTTCGGCGCACGAATCCAGACCGTTTAATAAATGGTATTTGGCAATCGAACGCGCCGAACCGTGCGCGATGCCATTTTCGATGGAAAGCACAATCGTCGGGCGATAAAGTTTGTCGGCGATGCGCGATGCCGCCAGTCCGATTACGCCGCGATGCCAATTTTCTCCGGCAACGACGACAAATTTTTGATTCGTCAGATTTGCCGTTTCCAAAATCGCCAACTCGGTTATTTTTTGCTGCATCTGCTGGCGTTCGCGGTTGTATTTGTTGAGCGTTTCCGCCAACCGTCGGGCTTCGTCAAAATCCGTCGTCTCCAATAAATCAACGACCGTCCGCGCCGCGTCCATTCTGCCCGCCGCATTGATTCTGGGCGCGATGCGAAAACCGATGTCGTAACTCGTCATCTCGTTCGTGCAGTCGGCGACTTCCATCAATGCCTTGAGTCCGTAATTAACGGCTTTCGGCAAATCTTTCAAGCCAAGTGAAACAATCGCCCGATTTTCGCCCGTCAAATTCATCACGTCGGCAATCGTGCCGATGGCGACGACTTTCAAAAAGCCTCTGACTAATTTTTCCTTGTCTTTTTCCCGCAAAAGCGCGTGCGCGAGTTTGAAAGCGACACCGACACCAGCGAGATTTTTGTCGGGATATTCGCAACCGATTTGATTCGGATTGACGACGGCGAACGCATCGGGCAAACCGTTCGCTTCGTCCGGCAAATGATGGTCGGTGGCGATAAAATCCAAACCGTTTTCCTTCGCCCATTTGATCGGCTCGAAACTGCGAATGCCGCAGTCAACGCTGATTATCAGCGTGTAGCCGCGCTCCTTCGCCTTTTCAAGCATCGGGATATTCACGCCGTAACCTTCCGTAAAACGATGCGGAATATGAAAACCCGATTTCGCTCCCAAAAGTTCCAGAGCCTTGCGAACGACGACCGTTCCCGTCGTGCCATCAACGTCGTAATCGCCCCAAACTAAAATTTTCTCTTGGTTTTCGACCGCTTGTAAAATTCGCTTGACCGCTTTTTCCATATCTCTTAAAAGATACGGTTCGTGCAGTTGTTCGATTGACGGATTAAGAAATTTATTGGCTGTTTCTGCCGTTTCATAACCGCGTGAAATCAGCAAAGCGGCAATAATCGGCGAGACTTGCAGCGCGTCGGCGAGCGATTTAACTGTTTCGTGATTATGTTTTTTGATTGTCCAACGCTTCATCTGTTAAGTAGAGAGTATAAAAGCAAAAGTGCTATTCCAATCGAGAAAATACCTGCCACGACAAATTCCCAAGATTTTTCGGGCGAAACTCTTTCTAAAGTCTTTAGTCCGAATTTTGGAAAAACGAAATTAACAAAACCTTTCACCAGCAAACCGCAGCCCAACAAAGTTAAAATCATCGGAATTCCGCGCCAAACATTGTGAAAAGCGACGATAATTGCGCCAAGCGGAAAATGGATAAAAGCATTTATAAAAGCACCCACTTCTTTTTTTTCCACGAATGCCGATAAAGAAACTGACCCAAACTTTCGGTTGAAAAATATGCGACAACCCAATCAGAAGAAAACTTATAACGGCGAGTTTTTGGATTGATTCTTCCATAAAATCTTTCCATCAAATTTGCGGATTTATCACGCCTTGCCAGAGTAAAATTAAAATAACCGAGCCGACGACGAGGCGGTAAATAATAAAAACGGCGGTCGAGTTTTTTCGCAGAAAAGCCAGCAAAAACCAGATTGAAAGATAACCGACGATTCCCGAAACGATTGTTCCGACGAGCAGCGGCGCGAAACTGTCCGGCGGCAGCAGCGTCCACGCTTCTTTGAGTTCGAGCAAACCGCTGGCGGCAATCGCCGGAATCGAAAGCAGAAAAGAAAAGCGGGCGGCGGCTTCGCGTTTTTGTCCGGCGAGAAGCCCTCCCATTATCGTCGAACCCGAACGGCTCGCGCCCGGAATTAATGACAAAACCTGCGAAAATCCCTGCGCCAGCGCGTCGAACAACCCGAAATCGGCGATGTCTTTGCGGCGTTTGCCAACCAGTTCGGCGAACGCCAGCAGGACTGCAATCGAAATCATCATAATGCCGATGACCCATAAATTTTTTGTCGCCGGACCTTCGATTAAGTCCTTAAAATATAAACCGAGCGTTCCGATAGGAATTGAGCCGATAATAATCAGCCAGCCGATCCACGCTTCTTCCGACAGCCAAATCGGGCGTCTTCCGTGCGTTCCCGAAAACCGCATCCGGCGTTTTTTCGTTACTAAATTCCAATGGTCGCGGACAAAGGCGGCGGTGATGCTCAAAATATACGGCGCGAAATAAATCAAAACCGCAAGCAATGTTCCAAGCTGCAAAACGGCAATCGTCGCCGTCAGTTGTTCGGGATTGCCTTCGTAAAGATGCGTCAGGCGGCTGGCGAAAACCAGATGCGCCGTCGAGCTAATCGGAATAAATTCGGTCAATCCCTGCACAATGCCGAGAATGATTGCTTGTATAAAATCCATAATTATTTCAATTACGAATTACGAATTTCAAATTACGAATTGCCGCAAAAACCGTACAAAATTTGAAATTAATTTGTCAATTCAAAATTCCTGTCATTTGTCATTCGTAATTTGAAATTCGTAATTTTCACCTATTCGCGGAATTTCGCGCCGCTCGCTACTTTGTCGTAAAGCCACGCCGGAAAAATTCTGCCCAAACGAACAAACGTCGCAAGCTGCCAAGGGAACGCGGCAAATTTTTTACGCTTTTCAATTGCGTTCAGAAAAAGCGGAATCGAATCTTCGAGTTCCATTAGAAACGGCATTTTGCTGGCTCTGCCGGAAGTCAAAGGCGTTTTGATAAATCCGGGTTGAATAATCGTAACCGAAATGCCTTTGTCCTGAACGTCAAGACGAACGCTTTCAAAAAAAGCGGTCATTCCCGCCTTCGATGCCGAATAAGCCGCCGATTTCGGTAAACCTCGAAATCCAGCCAGACTTGAAATCGCCACGAGATGTCCGCTTCCCTTTTCCAACATCGGCGGCAGAACGGCGGCGACCGCGTTGACCGCGCCGATTAGATTGATGTCAATCACTTTTTTGACGGCTTCCGGTTGCAGGCTTCTGGTTTCCGCGTTATTGCCGCCGATTCCGGCGTTGGCGATTAAAATGTCAATTCTGCCGAATTCGTTTCGCAGAATATCTGCCGCACCTTGAACCGCTTTCGCGTCAACGACATCGCCGACCAATGCGCGGGCTTTGCCGCCGACGGTTTCGCATTTCGCGGCGAGTTCTTTCAATAAATCTTCACGCCGCGCCAATAAACCGAGTGTCGCGCCGCGCTCTGCCAATTCCAAAGCCAACGCTTCGCCGATGCCGCTTGACGCGCCCGTTAAAAAGATAACTTTATTTTTCCAGTTCATTAAAAAAAGAAAATGCCGAGTTGCGGATTAGTTTAACCTAAAAACGCGAACTTGGCATTTTCTCAAGCAGATTTTCGTCAGTCTTTCCTGACGCAAACCAGTTTAAAATCTCTCGATTGTTCCGCAAACATTATCAAGCATCGGCAACATATTCGCCCAAAACCTTCAACGCCTTCGCCAAATCCATTTGTTTTATCAGCAGATGGTCGCGCGAAAACGCTGACAGCGCGACGATTGGAATTTCGGCTTCGGCGAGAATCCGCGAAACTTCGGCGAGAAAGCCGACGACGTTAAAATCGAGTTCAATATCGAACGTCAAAAGTCGAAAATTGCTTTCCGTTTTAGCATTCAAAACGGCGTAGCGAATCTTTTCAAAATCAACGTCGTCAAGCAGCAGCGTCGTTTCAAATTTATCTTTGAAAATCATAAACGGCGCGGTCATTCTTGGGCTTAGTTCGGGATTTTCAAGCAGTTTCAGCCAATCTTCGTGGCGCACAGAGACGAGCGTGAATGTTTCGGGCGCGACTTCGACGCGGGTTTCGCGCAAAAGTTCGCGCGTTTTTTTTTCATTCATTTTTCAATTCGGCTAGAGCAATTCAGGATTGGATAGCGGGTTGATAATTTTTACGGAATACCGTTCGGAATAGATGCGAGATGAGAGATAAAATCTATCAGTTATCATCTCTCATCTCTCATCTATTCCGAATCGAATCATCCCTGATACTGAATCCGTAATTGCTCTAATTCCGCCTTTAATCTTTTAATTTCCGCTTCGGCGGTTCGGGCGCGTCCTTCGGCACTGGCGAGTTCCGCGAAATTCGGCAGAAAATTGTTTGTTGGCGAATTAAATAAACGCAGAGTGTCGCCCGTATCAACTAACTCCAAACCTAAAATCTCGCTGAAAACTCGGTCGTTTTCGACGCGCAATTTTTCGTATTCGCCGTTGTTCAGACGATAACCGACGAGCGGCGGCAAGGTTTTCGGATAATCGGGATTGTAAATAAAATACTCTTTGATGCCGAGCGATTCGTAAAGTTCGCGCTTGTCGGTGCGATCTTTTTTGAACGTCGAAAGCGAAGCAAGTTCAATGACGACGGACGGCGTAACCTTTTCTTCCCAGAGTTTATAAATGCGCCGGTCGCCTTTCGGAACGCCGAAACAAACCATTACGTCCGGCGCGACGCATTCTTCGGGAACACCTTCGATAAAATAAAAAAGCAAATTTCCCGTTACATAAACTTCGTCGTCTTCGGCGTAAAAACGCTTTAAGCCTTCGACTAATTCAAAAAGTAAATTTCGATGTTTGTCTGTTTCCGCCATCGGTTCTCCGTCCGATTCGGGATAAAAAATCTCGCCGTCGGTGAAGGCGTAGTTGGTTTTCGATGTCCGTAAATTTGTTCTCAAATTCATATTTTTAGACCTCAACCACCGTCGAAACAATCACGGGTTTCGTGCCGGTTTCTTTTTGAATCATCTGTTTCAACAGAACGCGCAGAGTTTCCGCCATAAATTTATTGTCCTGATATTTATCGCGTTTGGTGGCGGCGATGACTTCCGACACCGAATCGCGGGCGTTTTGCAGCAAACCGTTGAGCGGGTCAATTCCGGCAACGCCCTGCACGGTGATGTGCGGTTCGCTTTTTAATTGTTTGGTTTGTTTGTCAACGGCGACGGTCAGCGTAATCAGCCCGCTGAAACCGAGTTTTTTGCGTTCGCGGATGATGTCGTAATCAATCTCGCCGAGGTGCGCTTCGTCTATGAACGATTTGCCGATGTCGTTGTGTTCGATCACCTGCGCCGAATTTTCGCTTAATTCCAGCACGTCGCCGTTTTCAATCAAAATTATGTTGTCGTCGGTGTAGCCTTCGATGTGATTTTTAATAAATTCCTTGTGGCGGAAAAGCATCCGGTATTCGCCGTGAATCGGGACGACGAATTTGGGCTTCACGGTTTCGACCATAATCTTGATGTCTTCCTGCGAAGCGTGTCCCGAAACGTGAATCAGGCGGCGTTTTTCTTCGATGATGTTGCCGCCGTGTTTGTAAATCTCGCCGATGAGCCGCGAAATGGCGCGGTCGTTGCCGGGAATAATTCTGGCTGAAAGTATCACCGTGTCGCCCTTTTCGATGCCCAAACCTTTATAGTTGCCCGTCGCCATATTCATCAGCGCGGCGCGGGATTCGCCCGGCGCACCCCTTACGAGATAAACGATTTGGTCCGCGGTCAAACTTCTCGATTCGTCGAGTTGAATTTGAGTGTTATGCGGTATTTGCAGCAAAACGAGTTCCGTCGCAATCTCGACGTTTTTCATCATCGAACGTCCGAGAAC
>JAJAYR010000019.1 GCA_026786155.1 Pyrinomonadaceae bacterium | reverse complement strand
CAGTTAACATAATTAAATAAGTCTAGGAAGTCTGGAAAGTCTTGGAAATCTAGGAAGTCTTTTTATACTTCCAAGACTTCCAGAACTTTCCAAACTTCCTAAACTATCCTAGTGCCTGGTCTAAGTCTTCTATAATATCTTCGAGGTCTTCGATGCCGACCGAAACGCGCACTAAACCGTCGGTGATTCCCAGCGATTGGCGTTTTTCATACGGAACGGAAGCGTGCGTCATCGTTGCCGGATGGGAAATCAAACTTTCAACGCCGCCTAAACTTTCCGCCAGCGTGCAAACCTTGACGTTTTCTAAAACTTTTTTTGCTGATTCGAGCGAACCGGTTTCAAAGGCGACCATTCCGCCGAAACCTTTTTGTTGTATTCGCGCCAACTCGTGCTGTGGATGCGACTGCAAGCCCGGATAATAAACTTTTTGAACTTTCGGATGTTCGTCTAAAAAAGCGGCGACGGCGCGACCGTTTTTATCGTGCGCTTCCATTCGGACGGCGAGCGTTTTCGTGCCGCGCAAAACCAGAAAAGAATCGAACGGCGACAAAATCGCGCCGACGCTGTTTTGAATAAACTTGATCCATTCGGCATCCTCTTCATCGTTCAACGCGGCAAATCCGCCGATGCTGTCCGAATGTCCGTTCAGATATTTCGTCGTCGAATGAACGACAATATCCACGCCGAACTCCATTGGACGCTGCAAGTAAGGCGACATAAAAGTATTGTCGCAGACGACTCTCGCGCCGTGCTGGTGTGAAATGTCCGAAACCGCCCGCAAATCCGTCACCGTCATAATCGGATTGGTCGGCGTTTCGACGAAAACCATTTTCGTATTCGATTTAAACGCCCGTTCGACGTTCGTTACGTCCGATGTGTCAACGTAGTCGAATTCGATTCCGTAATTCGATAAAACCTTGCTGAATAAACGATAAGTTCCGCCGTAAGTATTGTCGCCGACAATCACGTGGTCGCCCGCTTTGACGAGTTTCAAAACCGCGTCGGTCGCCGACATTCCCGATGCAAAAGCGAAACCGTATTTCGCGCCTTCGAGCGCGGCGATATTTTTTTCCAGCGCGGAACGAGTCGGATTCTGCGTTCGGGCGTATTCGTAACCTTTGTGTTGCCCTAAACCGTCCTGCGCGTAAGTCGAAGTTTGATAAATCGGAACGGAAACCGCGCCGGTCGCGCTGTCCGGTTCGTTGCCCGCGTGAATTGCCGTCGTTGAAAATCCCATAACTTAAAGCGTTGCCGAATCAGAAAAATAAGCGATTTCATTTAGAGGAATAATCCAACAATAGCCTTATTTTTACGAGAGTTTATGGTAACTTGCGAAAAAGAAAAAAGCAAACATCAAGAGTTTATTGCTTCGCTGAATAATACAAATAATTTGAGAGCCTATTTGAAAAGTAATTTTATTGCCTACGAAACACACGAAAGGCATTAAAAAAAGAAATTATTTTGCATATTTTTCGTTTATATTGGTGTATTTCGTAGGCAAAATTCCTGCTTCGCGGCTGATTTATGACTTTTCAAACAGTCTCTCAGATGCGAGCGACGGACGGTATTGCGTTCCGGTAATTCATTTTACCAATCGCCGAAAACCGTAAATCCCGCCCAATAAAAAGGATGACTTGTTTTTCCCGCCGCCAATTTTCCGAGCGCGGCGCGGCGCAGTGCTTCGGCTTTCGATATTTGCTTATTTCGGTTGATTGCCGAATAAAAATCAACCATCAAATCCGCCGTATTATCCGAATCAACCTTCCAACTGCTGGCGACAATCGTCGGCACTCCGGCGGCGGCGAAACTCCACGCCAGCCCGACCATTCCTTCGCCGTCAATTTCGCGCCCGCGAGCCGTTTCACACGCCGACAGCACGACCATTTCCGCCGTCAGATTCATTATCGGCAATTTCTCTGCCTTCGATTAAACCGTCGTCGTCCGCGTCAGCCGACAGCAAAACGTGCGAATACAAAGGTTTGTCGCCATCGCTCAACCCGTGCGTCGCCAGATGCAGAATCCGATAGTTTGCAGCTTCGTCGCGCCACAAATCTTCCGTCGCGTTGCTGCCGACGACGATTCGATTATTCGGATAAAATTTGCCGATAGTTTTAACTTCCGTTTCGGCTTCGGGCAAATTATTGAGTTTCCCGTCGCGGTAACGGACGCGCAAACGCGAAACGGTTTCATTTGAAAGTTTCGGGTTGCCGAACGCGAGAAAATCACCTTTGTAATTTTGCGTCGCAAGTTTCCGCCGGTTCGCCTGCATTTCCGCCAAAGCGTTGAGCGAAGGCGCGTAGGAAATCGAAAAGTCTTCAATCAAATATCGCCCGTCTTCATTCATCAAAGCCTGAAACGGCACATCGCAAATCACGCCGGACGGAATAATGACGAGATGTTTTTTGTCTTTGAAAAGCGGCATTCCGTCGGCAAGCAAAGCGTGGTAAATAAATTTGGCGTTTTGCTTAAAAGCCGGAGAATTGCGGGCGATTTGTTCGCGGAATTCGGACATTCGATTTTTTAATTCGATTCCCCAGCGGCTGTATTGCTCGTTTTCCCACCTATCCCGATTATAAAAAGCATTGAGCGAACAAACTTGTCCGTCGGGAAGCGCGATTTTTTCCGTCAATAAGTTTTTTAGCCGCGTGGACGGCACAAAGTCCGCGTCCGTTTTCGACAAAATAAAAGTTACGTCAAGATAATCGTTATTCGTGGAAAATTCAATAAACGCCGTGTTTTT
>JAJAYR010000018.1 GCA_026786155.1 Pyrinomonadaceae bacterium | reverse complement strand
GTGTTAAGCAGTGCTTGATACTGCTTAATAAGCGAATTCTTAGGCTGCGTAAGGATTCGCTTAAAGTCGTCTAAAGTCAAAGATTCGAGTTCCACCCGAATCGGAAAACGCCCCTGCAATTCGGGAATCAAATCGGACGGTTTGGAAACGTGAAAGGCACCGGCAGCGACGAATAAAATATGTTCGGTGTTGACCATTCCGTAGCGCGTGTTGACCGTCGTGCCTTCGACAATCGGAAGCAAATCCCGCTGAACGCCTTCGCGCGAAACTTCGGGACCGCCGCTGCCGGACTCGCGTCCGGCGATTTTATCAATTTCATCCAGAAAGATGATGCCGGAATTTTCGAGTTTTTGAATCGCCTGCCGGTTAATTTGTTCGACATCAACCAGAGTTTCCTGCTCTTCCCGCCGCATAAAAGTTTTGGCTTCGGATATTTTCAATTTGCGGCGTACCGTTTTAGACGGAAAAAGATTGCCGAACATATCCTTGAAATTAACGCCCATCTCTTCCATTCCTTGTCCGCCGACAAAATCAATCGTGGCATTAGAACGGTCTTGGGTTTCTACCTCAATCAAACGGTCGTCGAGTTCGCCGCTGCGAAGCTGTTCGCGGAGTTTTTCCCGCGTTCGGTTCGGCGTTGATTTTTCAATCAAGTCAACCGAGTTATCAGAATCCAAATCGCTCGAATAATAATTGGCGGAAGACGGCAGGAGAATATCTAAAATCTTTTCTTCGACGTTGCCGATTGCTCTTTCTAAAACTTCCTCAAAAGCGGTCTGTCTGGTCATCTCAACGGCAACCTCCGTCAATTCACGAATCATACTTTCGACATCGCGCCCGACGTAGCCGACTTCGGTAAATTTCGACGCTTCGATTTTGATAAACGGCGAATTGGCAAGCCGCGCCAAACGTCTGGCAATTTCGGTTTTGCCGACTCCGGTCGAGCCGATCATCAGGATATTTTTCGGCAGCACGTCCTGCGCGATTTCGGGCGGAAGTTTCTGCCGCCGGATGCGGTTGCGAAGGGCGACGGCGACGGCGCGTTTGGCGTTCGCCTGTCCGACGACATATTTGTCGAGTTCCGCGACAATCTGGCGCGGCGTTAAATCATCGAGTTTTGGTTTGGCGACCGATTCCGTCGTTTCGCCGCCTAAATAAATAGCCATTTCAAAATTAAAGTATAAAAATTAAAAATTAAATTTCTTCGATTATAATATCGGAATTGGTGTAGATGCAGATTTCACCGGCGATTTTCAGCGATTCAAAGGCGATTTCTTTGGCGGAAAGTTCCGTGTGTTTGACCAAAGCACGAGCGGCGGCGAGCGCGAACATACTGCCCGAACCGACCGCCAGCAAACCTTCGTCCGACGAGATGACATCGCCTTTGCCGGAAATTAGAAAAGCGTCGCTTTTGTCGGCGACAATTAAAAGTGCTTCGAGATGGCGAAGGTATTTGTCGGTGCGCCAGTCTTTGCCGAGTTCGATGGCGGCGCGTTCGAGTTGCCCTTGATACTGTTCGAGTTTAGTTTCAAATTTGCTCAAAAGCGAAAATGCGTCGGCGGTGGCTCCGGCAAAACCGACCAATACTTTATCGTTAAAAATACGCCGCACCTTTCGCGCGTTGCCCTTGATAACCGTTTCGCCGAGCGTTACCTGACCGTCGCCCGCCATCGCAATTTCTCCGTTGCGAGCGACCATCAAAACCGTGGTCGAACGAATTCGCGGCTGATTTGATTTAAGTTTCATAAAAACTATTATGATAGAACTTTAAATTGAAATGCTCAAATTGACAGATATACGCGATTTGTTTGAACATTGATGAAGTTTATAAGACTTTTTATTGAAACGGTTTAAGAGTTTTTACAATACAATCTACCTAAAAAGGAGCAAACTTTACTTGTGGCAAAACTTCAAAGAAAGGCGATTAAAATAGGCTTGGATAAAGTTTTAGATGGTCGAGAAAATACTTTAACAAATCTTCGCGTCGGTCTGATTTGTAATCCGGCTTCGGTCAATTCCGACTTTCGACACGCCGCTGATTTATTTTACGAAAATGAAAAGATAAATCTCACCGCGCTTTTCGGACCGCAGCACGGAATTCGCGGCGACGTGCAGTATAATATGGTGGAAACGCCTCATACAACTGATACTTTCACCGGTTTGCCGGTTTATTCTTTATATAGCGAAACCCGCCAGCCGACCGAAGAAATGCTCTCAGGTATTGATGCGTTAGTGTTTGATTTACAAGATGTTGGCTGTCGCGTTTATACATTCATATATACGATGGCAAACGCAATGAAAGCGTGTGCCGCGTTCGGAAAAAAGATGATTATCCTTGACCGCCCGAATCCAATTGGAGGAATCGGCGTTGAAGGAAATACGCTCGAAGTCGGACACGAATCTTTTGTCGGTCAATTCCCGATTCCGATGCGGCACGGTCTGACCGTCGGCGAATTGGCGAAATTATTTAATGTCGAATTTAACATTAACTGTGAACTTGAAATCGTCAAGATGGATAATTGGGCGCGGGAAGATTTTTACGATGAAACCGCCGCGCCGTGGGTGATGCCTTCGCCGAATATGCCGACCGTTGATACGACGGTCGTGTTTCCGGCGACGGTTTTCGTGGAAGGCACGGAGGTTTCCGAAGGACGCGGCACGACGCGCCCGTTCGAGATTGTCGGTGCGCCGTATATCAACGGCAGGGAATATGCCGATGCTCTAAAATCACTTGAACTTCCCGGCGTTATCTTTCGCCCGATAAACTTCTTACCGACTTTTCAGGAATTTGCTAAACAAGAGTGTGAAGGCGTGTTTTTGCACGTTACCGACCGCCGAACTTTCGAGCCGGTAATAACCGGATTAGCGATAATAAAAACAATTTATGATTTGTATCGAGCCGATTTTCAATGGAAGTTGACCGCTTACGAATACGAATTCGACCGTCATCCATTCGATGTCATCGCCGGAACGACCAAAATCAGAGCGATGATCGAAAAAGGAACGCCGGTCAATGAAATAAAACTTTCCTGGCAAACCGATGTCGATAAATTTAATCGAATAAGGGAAAAATATCTGATTTATTAGAGTTAAGGTAATTTCTCGCTAATTTATAAAATCAATCTGTGCCGTGTTTCGAGCGGAAATTGCAGAAATGGTTTCAACAGTCGGCAACCCGACACTTAAAGTTTTACTAAAAGTTGTGAGGCACTTAATTTATGAATAACCCGTTTATTATCGGAGTCATTTCCTGGTTTTTGCCCGGTGTCGGGCATTTAGTTCAGGGACGTTTCAAAAGAGGGCTGCTCATCGGAGCCGTTGTCTGGACGATGTTCGTCATCGCGGTTCTGAGCGGCGGCATTTATTATCCCGGCTTTGAATTCAAAGACGGCGCGTTGCTTTATCTGCTCAACATTTTTGCCAGATTAGGCAGCGGCGCGGGTGGTTTGATTAGTTTCCTGCTGATGAACAATCCGCCGCCGAACGTCGCGGCTCTAGCCACTTTTGAATACGGCGGACGATTCTTGGAAATCGCCGGACTGATAAATTATCTAGCCGTTTTAGACGCGGTTGACATCCAACTGGAGCGAAAAAAATGATTCATTTTTTATATCTGACGGGATTTGCATTCTTTGTCGCCGTCGCTTTCGGCGCATTTTCGACGGGCAGCACCAGAGAAAAAACTTTTTACGGGTTGAAAATTTTCGGCGAATTTCTGGTCGTCAGTTTGGTTTTGGCGTGGATATTTTATTTTCTTCCCTGGTAAAAAACGGTATTTTGAACAATGGGTTTAGTTGAAACGGAAGGGATCATTCTCAAATCATACAGTCTGGCGGAAGCGGACAAAATAATCGTTTTACTCACGCAAAACGAAGGTCTCGTGCGCGGTGTCGCCAAGGGCGCGAAACGTCTGAAAAGTCGTTTCGGCGGCGGACTCGAACCTTTTTCGGTCGTCAATATTACATATTTTCAAAAGGAAGAAAGGGAACTGGTTTCGATCAGTCAGGTCGAACTCGTGCAGTCATTTTTTGAAAGCGCGAGCGACCCTTCATTTCTTCAAAAATTTTCCTACTTGGTTGACCTGCTGACCGAGTTCGCTCCGCCGCACGACCCGAACGAAACGCTCTACCGGATGGCGAAAGTTTGTCTGGAAACCGCCGCCGAAAATCCCGAAAGTCTGGAAAGCAT
>JAJAYR010000017.1 GCA_026786155.1 Pyrinomonadaceae bacterium | reverse complement strand
TAATTTTTTTTTATCCTGGGCCGGCGCTGCCTTTTATTTTCGCCTCCGGGGCCCGTAACGCAACCGCTTTCCCCCACATCGGCGGGCAAAGCCCGAAAGACAATTTTTGCGTAGGCTAAGTTGACGACAAAATGCAGCACCAAAAGCAATTTATTAAACGATGCGAAGACGACCGAATTCAGCCAGCAGCGTTTTCAAATTATTCACTGCCGCCGCGTGCGCCGCGCCGTTGGTCGCCAGAACGCCGTTGTGATTGTGAACGTCGGGCGTGTTGTAAATAATTTTTTCGCCGAATAAATCCGTCATCTCGCCGCCCGCTTCCCGCAAAATAATTTCCGGCGCACAAGTATCCCAATGTTTCGTGCGCGGTGAAAGATGAATATACAAATCGGCGCGTTGCTGGGCGATTAAACCGACTTTTAAGCCGACCGAACCGCGCTGCACTTCCGATTTTAATCCGAATTTTTTGAAGACCTGCGACATTCGCGGGCTGCGATGATGGCGGCTCGAAGCTAACAGCATCTCCGCCAAATCAATTTTGCCGGAAACGTGAAGCAGTTCCGGCGCGGCATCATTTTCGACGACAAACGCGCCGCCATTCTTGACGGCGAAATACAAAATATCTTGCAGCGGCATAAAAACCACGCCCAAAACCGCTTTGCCATTTTCCGCTAAACCGATTTGCACGGCGAAATCGCCCGTCTTTTCGATGAAACCGCTCGTGCCGTCAAGCGGGTCAATGATCCAAACTCTTTCTTTATCGAGCCGCGCCTTATCGTCAAATTCTTCTTCGGACAAAATGCCGTCGCGTGGGAAACTTTCGGCTAAATTCTCGACAATAATGCGGCTCGCCGTGCGGTCGGCAATCGTTACCGGCTCGGAAAAATTGTCGTCAAAGATTTTCTCTTCGACTTCACAGCCGTTCGCGTAAAAGTCCAAAATAATCGCGCCCGCCTTTTTCGCCAGCGCAATCGCGGTTTCGAGTTCTTTTTCTAACATTACTTGTGAATTTATCATAGAAAGAATTTGCCACAGAGGACACCGGGAACACAGAGATTTTTAAAGTGAAATTTTGTTGCGATGATTTTATTGTTCTGTTTCAACTTCTTTCTCCGGCTTTACTCTGTGTTCTCGGCGGCTAAAATTTCTTCACGCTTAAATAAAAATGCCACAGCAATCTGGCGGCGACGGCGCGAAACGGCTGCCAGTGTTCGGCGATTTTCAAAAATTCTTCGGCGTTCGGACGCTGGGCTTGTTTTTTGAGTTTCTGCCACGCAATATGCAGAGCCAAATCGCCTTTCGGCATCACGTCGGGACGCAGCAACGCCATCAAAAGATAAATTCCGGCAGTCCAGTCGCCGATGCCTTTGACTCGTTTGAGTTCGGTTCTTACTTTTTCATCGGAGAGGTTTTCCAGACCATTCAAATCCAACTTTCCCTCTAAAATTTTCGCCGCCAAATCTCTGGCATAAATGGTTTTTTGGCGGGAAAAATACGCCGCCCTCATTTCCGCGTCGGACAAAGATAAAACATTTTCGGGCGTTATTTCGCCGCTCAATTTTTCATTCAGTTTATAAAACGCCGAGAGTGCCGACGCAAGCGAAACTTGCTGTTCTAAAATTATATGAATCAGCGTCGCAAAATTCGCCTCGCGCTTCCAAAGCGGCGGTGTGCCGTAAGTCACAAAGATAAAAGCTAAATCTTCGTCATTTGCGGCTAGTTTTCGGCAGGCGATAATTAAATTCTTTTCGTCGAGTGTTTTTAACATAAAAATTCGGGGCAAATCGTTATACAATTATCCCGATGAAAAACGCTTTCGCCAAATCAGCGATTTTAATTTTGTTTTCACTCGTATTTGCCGCTGCCGGAACAGCGCAAACAAACTGCGATTTTACCCGAAAAACCGCGCCGCTTTTGTTCAATCTACAAATTGGAAAATCGCCCGAACAAGTGCAGAGCGTTTTTGGCAGAAACTTAAAAATCAAAATTAAAAAGAACGGCGAGCGCACGTTTTTTCAAAACTACATCAAAAAGCCCGCGCCCGAATCCGTGCGCGGCGTTCGTGCTTTATATTTGCGATTTTTCGACCGGCGGCTTTATCAAATCGAGATTTTCTACGAGCCGCGTTTTGATTTGAAAACGCTCGGCGAGGTTGTGAACGCGCTTGCGTCGCCGCTAAATTTTTCCGTCGCCGATTGGCAAATAAAAAATAATCGCGCTGAAACAAAATGCGGCGAAATCTCGCTCGTCGCCGATTACGTTCTGAATCCGCGAATTGAATTAACCGACGAAACTATTCGCGCCGCAATTGGAGAGGCGCGAGCCAAAGATAAAAAAAGGATTTTTTGAATAAATCGAAAAGGTGTTTCAACTTTTATACTGAATAATTTTGAGTGTTTTTACTTCGGAATAGATGAGAGATGAAAGATGATAACTGGTAGATTGGATAGTCTTTTATCTCTCATCTATTATCTCTCATCTTTCATCTATTCCGAAGGTATTTTAAATCATCATAAACTTTGAAAAATCCCCTAATTTAGAAAGCCGAAAAGGAGAAGAAAATGTCCGAAATTCATTACCGAAGCTGCAATTTATGTGAAGCGATTTGCGGAATCGAAATTAAACACGCTGACGGCGTGGTTTTATCAATCGCGGGCGACAAAAATGATTCGTTTTCGCGCGGTCATATCTGCCCGAAAGCCCTCGCGCTGAAAGACATCTATGAAGATTTGAATCGTTTGAAATCGCCCGTCAAAAGAATCGGCGACGAGTGGCGGGAAATTTCTTGGGAAGCGGCGTTTGACGAAATCGAAACGCGCATCAAGGACGTGCAAACGCGCTTCGGCAGAAACGCCGTCGCAATTTTTCAAGGCAATCCGTCGGTGCATAATTTCGGGACGCTTTTAAATAGCGGCGATTTGCTCAAAGCGTTAAAAACACAAAACAATTTTTCGGCGACTTCGGTTGACCAGTTGCCGCATCATTTCGCCGCCTGGACGATGTTCGGGCATCCGCTTTTGATGCCGATTCCCGATGTTGACCGGACGGATTATTTTTTGATTTTGGGAGCGAATCCGCTCGCCTCGAACGGCAGTTTGATGACCGCGCCGGACATTATCAACCGGCTCGAAAATATCAAAAAACGCGGCGGTAAAATCGTTTTGATTGACCCGCGCCGCACGGAAACGGCTCGCGTGGCAAGCGAACACTTTTTTATCAAACCGTCGAGCGATGTTTTTTTATTGTTGGCAATCGTGAACACGCTTTTCGCGGAAAACCTCATTAACCCCGAACAATTAAATGATTTCACCGACGGCGTGGAAACTTTGCGCGAAATTTCAAACGAATTTACGCCGGAAACGGCTGAAAATTTAACGGGAATTTCAGCGGTTGAAATCAGACGAATCGCTATTGAATTCGGCGCGGCGAAGTCGGCGGTTTGTTACGGCAGAATGGGCGTTTCCGTTCAGAAATTCGGCAGTTTGTGTCATTGGCTCATCAATTCGATAAACATTTTAACGGGCAATTTCGACCGCGCGGGCGGCGCGATGTTCACCGCGCCCGCGTTTGATTTATTAGCGACGGCGAAAAGCGCAAACATTTTCAATCGCTGGCAGAGCCGCGTCCGCAAACTGCCTGAATTTATGGGCGAGTTGCCCGTCGCCGCTTTATCCGAAGAGATTGCAACCGACGGAAAAGGACAAATCAAAGTGTTAATGACGAGTTGCGGCAATCCGGTTTTGTCCACGCCGAACGGCGGCGCGTTGGAAAAGGCGTTGGAAACATTGGAGTTTATGGTTTCGATTGATATTTATATCAACGAAACGACCAAGTACGCCGACATTATTTTGCCGCCCGCGACCGGACTCGAAACTTCGCATTACGACGTGATTTTCAACCTGTTCGCCGTCCGTAACCAAGCCAAATACTCCGCGCCGCTTTTCCCGAAACAGGAAAATGCCAAATACGATTGGGAAATTTTTCAGGAACTCAGTCATCGTTTGAACGGCAAAGACGCGCCGCTCAATCTCGTTCCGCCCGAAGTGAAATTGGATTTCGGGTTAAAGTTCGGACGCTATCAAATGTCGCTCGAAGAATTGCGGAAAAATCCGCACGGCGTTGATTTGGGCGAACTGCAACCGTGTCTGCCCGAACGACTTTTGACGGAAGACAAACGAATCAATCTCGCGCCCGCGCTTTTAGTCAAAGATTTGGAACGATTGAAAGTTGAGGCGAAGGAAACAGACGAATTCCCGTTCGCGCTCATCGGCAGACGACACTTGCGCGACAACAATTCGTGGCTGCACAACTCCGAGATTCTCGTCAAAGGCAAAAATCGCTGCACTATTTTGGTCAATCGAATGGACGCGGAAAATTTGGGATTTGAAAACGGCGGAGTCGTCAAAGTTACATCGCGCGTCGGTGCGGTCGAAATTCCGTGCGAAATCTCGGACAAAATTATGCGCGGCGTGGTTTCGATTCCGCACGGCTACGGACACGCTCGCCAAGGCGTTCGTTTGGATGTCGCCCGAAATCACGCCGGAGTTTCCCTGAACGATTTAACCGACGAGCGCGTCATTGACGAACTGACCGGCAACGCCGCCTTCAGCAATGTGCGAGTTCGTTTGGAGTTGATGTGAAATTGCCGCCGCTGAAATAGGCGAGAGAATAAAAGAAAATTGACAGGGATAACAGGATGGACAGGGATTTTTAAATCTTTTATTTTTATCCTTGTTCATCCTGTTATTCCTGTCAATTTTCTTCTACCAAATCGAAGGCACGCGCGACTCGTCGAACTCAATCGAATCGCCGTTCGGCAAAATATGAATAATTTTGTCCGCGCCTTTCGCTCTCAAAATCGGCGATAAAAGCCCGACGCGATGACAATTGGCGCGGGGAATTTTATGCGTCGTCAAAGGCTTCGATTCCGAACACATCATCGCCGTTTTCGCTTCCGCCGCGATTTCCAGAATTCTCTCGATGCCGCGCTCCAAATCTTCGGTTTTCGCAATCGTCTTGCCGCCGCATTCCGGCAGCCATTCGTAACCGATGCCGTTTTCGCGCAGATTTGCCGACAGCACCGCGCCGTTAAACTGCACCCAGCGCGAACGCGCCGCGCTGCGGACATCGCACAGAAAAGCGATTTCGTATTTTTGAAGAAGCGCGAGAAAATCCTGCCAGGCGTGTCGTCCGTGTCCGATGGTGTAGATGGTGATTATATCAGTTTGCATCGAAAATTTTAGAGATAGCTTGTTCAATCCACTCGCTCTGAGCCAGTCGGATTTTGGAGATATTTAAATTACCGTGTCTAAATGTTTTTTTCATATCCAAGTAAGAGTAAAAGTCTTCAAAGTTATCGCTTCTGAGCGAAGCAAAAATGTTTTCTTCGGCACTATTGACTTTAATTTTTTCAAGCGTCAAAACTTTATAACTATCCCGCGCCCCTTTCAAACCATAAATCACCTTATCGGATAGATTTTGTTTTTGCTCTTTCAAGTCATTTTTATAGCTTTCAATGTCAAAGTTTTCGATTACTTCCGACAAATTTTCAGGATGATAAAGATAGCTCTCGATTGAGTAGTAACTCAAAACAAAAAGATTGGGAACTTGTCGGCGAATTAACTCGATTTCCTGCGGCGTTAAAAAATCTTTGTCCATCACACCGAAAGATTTCGGATTATTTTTAGCGGAGAAATAGACATCGTTTTTATCTTTAGCGGGAAGAAAAAGTTTTTTCGGCAAGCCGATTGAATTATAAACGGTTACATCTTCATTTTCGCAAAAAGTTAAAAGTTTATCGCGGAAGATTTCTGAAAGCATATCTTTCGGCACGGCAATCTCGTAGACTTCCAAATTTTCCTTCGGTTGCGGAACAATGGTCTGCGGCAAATCGAAATCGAATTGGTCAAAGTCGAGAAGTGCGGCATTTTCCGATTCTCGCGCATATTGAATAAATCCGAGTGAGTGGCTCGCCGTCCAAAATTGACAGTTTTCGGGAATCCAGTTTTCCGAGATTTCTTTGAGCAAAGCGTATTGCAAACCCGTGTTCAGATGAATGTCGAGTTCGTCAATAAAATAAATCGTGTCTCGAAAAGACTCGCGGCGCACCAAAAGATTAAGCAGAATCCCGAAAATTTCCTTTTCGCCGCTGCTCAAAAGGTCGTATCCGAATGAAGATTCACCCTTTTCAAAATTAATCTGCGTCGGTCTTCCATTGCTCGGCGGAAGCACATTGACTAATTTTAACGAAGTTGAATTATCTTCGCCAAAGATGCGAATCAAAGCATTGTTAATTGGAGCAACAAGGCGTTCCTTTAAATTTTGCGCGTCGAAATCATTTCCGAAGACTTCTTGTAAAACATTTTCCAGCCATAAGGAAACATCATTTTCAAAGCGACTGTCCGCATCAATAAAATACTGCGGACGGTCGCTATCATCTAATATGTTGATTGAGCTAAGAGAATTTTTGGTCAGTCGCGGAGACTGACGCAAAGCACTGCGACCATAAAACAAACTACTTGAAGTTTTATCTCTGTCCTTTAATTTAACCGTCTGCTCATCTTCCCAAAAAGTTTCCAAATTTAACTGATTATCAAAATCTATTGATACTTTCGGTTTTCTGTCAGCCTTTCCAAAATAGATGTCAAAAAAATTGACTTGAGTTGGACGTGGTTCATCACTCCGCACAAGCTGAAACTTAAAGCCAGTTGGAGGTGGAAGCCTTTTTGTGTAAGCCGCGATCCAATTAAAAGCGTCAAACAAACTACTTTTCCCGCTTCCGTTCGCGCCGATTAAAAGCACGAGTTTCGGCGGCTGAATAGAAGTCAAATCAATTACCAATTTGCTAAATCTTTTGAAATTCCAAAGTTCTATTTTGCTGATGTGCATAAATTATCTCTAAAGCAATTTAATCTTGACTCAAGCGCTTAATTTCCTCAACCGCGTTCGGATTTTCGAGTGCCGATAAATCGCCCGCGTCTTCGCCCAAATATGCCGAGCGAATCACGCGGCGCATTACTTTGGCGTTGCGCGTCTTCGGCAGGGCGGAAACGAAATGAATCCGCGAAGGCGCGAGCGGTTTGCCCATATCTTTGGCGACGAGGTTTTTGAGTTCCAGTTGGAGCGCGGACGGCTCGTCCGCCAACGGAGCGCGAGCGACGTTGTGAGCGTCATCTATGCGCGACCCGGTTGGCAACGGCTTGTCTCGCGCTGTCGCGCTCAATGCGGACGAGCCGTCCGCGCCCCCAGTCAAAACGCAAAATGCGACCATCGCCGTGCCTTTCATTTCGTCGGGTATGCCGATGACGGCGGCTTCAACCACGAGCGGATGCGCGACTAATATACTTTCGACTTCGGCGGGTCCGACGCGCTTGCCCGCGATTTTCAAAGTGTCGTCGGAACGTCCGAGAATAAAATAATGTCCGTCCGCGTCGCGCATCGCCCAATCGCCGTGAACCCAGACGTTTTCAAAGCGCGACCAATACGTTTCCAGATAGCGTTCGCGTTCCTGCCAGAAGCCGCGAGCCATTCCAATCCACGGTTTTTTTATCACGAGTTCGCCGACTTCGCCCGCGCCGACCGATTCGCCTTGATCGTTCAAAATATCCGCGTCCATTCCCGGACACGGTGCGGAAAAGCCGCACGGTTTGATCGGCAAAAGCGGATTGTTCATCAGGATTCCGCCGGAGATTTCCGTGCCGCCCGAATAATTGATAATCGGTAGTTTGGAATCGCCGACTTTCTCGAACAGCCACCACCACGGCGCGGGATTCCACGGCTCGCCCGTCGAAGCAAAGGCGCGAAGTGATGATAAATCGTGCTTTTTCGGCAAGTCGTCGCCGTGCGTGGCGAGTGCGCGAACGAGCGTCGGCGAGATTCCAAAGATTTCGACTTTATGCTTGGCGCAGAATTCCCACATTCTATCGGGCTTCGGGAAATCGGGTGCGCCGTCGTATAAAACCATCGTCGCGCCGTTCAAAAGTGCGCCGTAAATCAGCCACGGTCCCATCATCCAGCCGATGTCGGTAATCCACGAAATGCGCGTTCCCTTTCCAACGTCTGTGCCGAAAGCCATATCCTGCGCCGCCTTTATTGGAAAACTCAGGTGCGAATGCGCGATGCCTTTCGGTTTGCCCGTCGTGCCGCTGGTGTAAAGAATGATGAGCGGGTCTTCGGCGTTGGTCGGTTCAAGACGCGAATATTCCTTTACATCAATTTCGCCTTCATTCCACGAGTCTAACCATTCAAAATAGTAAGATTTAGGTTTATCGGAATTCGTAATTTCTTTGTTTCGAGGAACAGTGTAGAGGCGTTTGATTGAACGGACACGCGGAAGAACTTCGTCAATAACGTCAGTCGCTTTGAAAAACTTTCCGCGCCGCGGAAAGCCATCACAAGTAAAAAGTGCTTTCGCTTTAACATCTTTTAGACGGCTGACAATCGCTTCAATGCCATAACCTGAAAAGACGGGAACGGCAATCGCCCCGATTCGTCCGATAGACAAGAGAGCAATAACCGTTTCAGGAACCATCGGCATATGAATTCCGATTGCATCGCCTTTAGTTAAACCGAGTTGACGCAAACTAGCAGAACAATATTCAACTTCGCTCATTAATTCGGCATAAGTTAAAGTTCGCGTTTTTCCTTCTTCGCCTTCCCAAATTATCGCGGGCTGGTCACGCATCTCGTCTGTCTGCCAACGGTCAACGCAATGCGAAACGATATTCAAACCCGCGCCGGCGCACCACTGCGGAAATGCCGCGCCGTCCGATGTGTCGAGCAGTTTTTCATATGGCGGCTTGAATTTTATATCCAAAAATTTCAAAACTTCGGCGGTGAATTTTTCGACATTGTTAATCGAAAATTGATAAAGTTCGTCAAAAGTTGAAACACCGACTTGTTTCATAAAGCGCGTTAGTTGAGCGTGTTCGATTACGTCTTCGGTCGGTGTCCACGCGATTGGTTGATTTTCCAGAAGATTGTTGTCATTCATAATTTTGTGATTTGAAAAGAATTGAGGCATATTTTATAACACAAAGTTTTTGTTAGAAAATTCATCGGAGTTTTTGCGAACTTTGCGTCTTGGCGCAAGAAAGATTTCACGCCAAGGCGCAAAGTTCGCCAAGGAAAACTATGAGCGAAAAACCCGTCGAAACGAAACTTCCAAGCAATTTATTTCAAGGCAAAACCGCCATCATCACCGGCGCGAGTCGCGGTGTCGGTCGCGCTACCGCGTTAAGATTAGCCGAATCGGGCGCGAATGTCGTCGTCAATTATTTGAGCGCGGCAGAAAAGGCGAATAACGTCGTCGAATTATGCAGAGAACTCGGCGT
>JAJAYR010000016.1 GCA_026786155.1 Pyrinomonadaceae bacterium | reverse complement strand
TCTCGCTCTGGTGAACATCGCCTTTCGCGTCGTCAGCGCATTGTTCCAATAACTTTGTCATAAAAATAAAAAAAGTCGGCGTTTAGATTGAATTCTAAACGCCGACTTTTTTTATTCTATTCATACCTCAACGCCTCAATCGGGTCGAGCCGTGCTGCTTTCCACGCGGGGAAAAGCCCAAAAACGATGCCGATGCCGACGCTGGCGAAAAATCCGGCGACCGGCGCCCACCACGGAACGTAAGACGGAAAGACGAGCGCGATTAAAAGCGTCAAAGCCCAGCCGATCAGCAAGCCGACGAGTCCGCCGAAGCCGGTCAAGGTCGCGGCTTCAATCAAAAACTGCAAAAGAATATCCGATTGTTTCGCGCCGATAGCCTTGCGAATGCCGATTTCTCTGGTTCGTTCGGTAACGGAGACGAGCATAATATTCATTACGCCGATGCCGCCAATCATCAAACCGATTGACGAAATGACGACCATCGCCACCGCTACGCCCGCCGTAATTGATTGAAACTGTTCGATAAGACTGGCGGCGGTTTCCATCGCAAAGTTATTCGGTTCGCCGTATTTAGCGTTGCGGCGGACGCGCAGCAAGTCTTGCACCTGGTCTTTCCCTTCACTTAGCATTCCTTCTCTGGCGACGGCGAGAATAAATAAATCGTCGGCGAAAGGTTTCAGACGCAGAGCCGCGCCGATGGGCATATAAACCGAATTGCTCTGGTCGTTATTGCCGCCGCCGCCGCCGAAAAGCTGTTCCTTTTTCTCCAAAGTTCCGATAACGCGAAATTCGCGTCCGCCGATTTCCAAAGTTTGTCCGACGGGCGAACCGTATGGGAAATAATTATCCACGACCGACGCGCCGATTAAACAAACGTCGGCTTTATTATCGCTTTCCGACTGCGTGAACCAGCGACCTTCGAGCAAAATTTCGGTCGATGATTTTTCGACATCGGGAAGTGTGCCGTTTAACTGCACCGCCGAAGAAGTTTTGCCGTTTTTTCCGGTAACGAGAATTTTCTGCCCGAAAAAATTGTTGGAAATATCGAGAAACGGCACGGCTAATTCAATCGAAGGCAAATTCCTGATGGCTTCGGCATCGTCCATCGTCAAAGGCTTCCGCATTCTTTCCTCGCGCGTCGGCGCACTCGTGCGAATGCCGATGTCCATTTTATACAAAAATATCGAGCGCGTGCCGAAACTTTCGACTTGTTTTTCGACCGCGACGTTGATGCCGCTGATAATCGAAGAAATCAGCATCACGGTAATCACGCCGATAATCACGCCGAAAATCGTCAAAAATGAGCGCAGCTTATTTGAGCGCAAAGTCTGAAACGCCATCTTGAAGTTTTCGATGAAGGTGTTGCCGAGAAATCGCATAAAAAATTACCAAATCGTCAATAATTTTGCCGCCCGGATTTTGTGGTCGCGTGTTACCAGCGGAAGATTTAAATGCCGAGCCGTCGCCGCGATAATCCGGTCGGGCATATCGGGAACATCCGCCCGCGAAATCAATCGAAGCGACTGCGTAACGGCTAAATCAATCGCAACCAACTCGAAATTGCTCAAAGGATTCTTTAATTCATTCAGCAAATCGGTTAAATCTCTTTCCGGCAAACGTCCTTTCTCAATCAGATACGTCATCTCGATGAGCGTGATTGCCGAAACGTAGATCGGCTTTCCCGCATCGGTTGCGTCATCCATCGCTGTGACGGCGGCGGACGAAAGTTCCGGCGAGTCAGCGACATACCAGATTGCCGAATGAGTGTCTGCGACAAGTGCTTTCATCAAAAATCCTCACGCGGAAAATTTCCCCACATCTCACGGCGGGCTTCGTCAATGTCTTCAGCCGAAATATCCACACCTTTCCACATTCCTCTCAAAGTGCGGCGCGGCTGTTCGCCGTTCGATTTTTCCTTATGCTGAAGAAATTCGGCGAAATTCAACACTTCGCGCTGTCGCTCAAGCGGCAGATGTTCGACTTGCTCGACAATGCTTTCGATAACTGACATAAATCTTGACCTCCTCGAAAAACAAATTATATTCTAATCCGCCCGCAACGCCTCAATCGGGTCGAGCCGCGCGGCTTTCCACGCCGGAAATAAACCGGCGGCGATGCCGACGAGTGCCGATACGCCGATGGCAATGACCGCCGCATACCACGGAATAATCGTTTGAATCAGCAACGCCGTCACGATAAAGCCGATTAATTTGGCGACGATTAAACCGATAATGCCGCCGATTGCCGCCAGCGTTCCCGCTTCAAACAAAAACTGCTTCAAAATATCCGACTGCTTCGCGCCCAACGCCTTGCGAATCCCGATTTCCTTCGTTCGTTCGGTTACGGCGACGAGCATAATGTTCATAATGACAATCGAGCCGACGAGCAGAGCAATTGCCGGAACTGCCAGAATCACGACGAACACCGGACCTAAAATACTGTCGCGCAAACTGGCAATCGCGTCCGGGGTCAAAATGCCGAAGTTGTCTTTTTCACCGAAGGGAAGTTTGCGTTTCGTCCGTATCAGCGTTCTCGCTTCTTCGACGGCATCTTTGAAAAGTTCCTCCGATTTGGCGGAGGCAACGAAATAAAGTCCGCGACTGTTTCGCAGACCGCCGAAGTTTGCGCCGTAGGTTTTTATCGGAAACTGCACGAAATTGTCCTGCGGCTGACCGAAAACCGTTCCTTTGGCGGTTTGAATGCCGATAACTTTATACGGAATACCGGAAATCGTAATCTCGCCGCCGAGTGCGCCGCCTTGCAGGAAAAGTTTGTCGGCGACATCGCGCCCGATGTAGGCGACGCGCTGCGAATTATTATTTTCTATTTCGGTAAAATAACGACCTTCAGCGATGTCGAATTTTTCAATATCGGCGATAATCGGTTCTGCGCCGTCAATGCGAACGTCGCGCAGAGTTTCGCCGCCGCGTTTCACTTCGCGCGAATTCGGCAAAGCTCGCGCCCCGATTTTATCAATCAACTGCGCCCGTTCGCGGATAAACTCCATTTCGTCAAACGTCAATTCCTTGTTTCGACGCTGTGCCGCCGCGATGGTGTCGGTGTCTTTGAAATCATCGAAATTAAACCGGCGAATGGTAAAGGAATTTGAGCCGATACCGGCGATTTTTTCGTCAACGTAAGTGTTAAATCCCTGCAACAGCGACAGCACGACCATAAACGCCGCGACGCCGATAATCATTCCGAGCAAAGTCAGAAACGAGCGCAGTTTGTGCGCCCAAATCGCCGCAAATGCGAGTTTAAATGTTTCGGTGAAATTCATCTTTAATCGGATTTTACACGAATCAACTCGTTATTCGTATTTGTTTCTCGCGCCGCGCATTTTCAGAACGTCGGCGTAATCGAACTCGCTCTGTAAATCTCTAATCAAATAAGTTGCATATTCGCCCAAAACCTGCCGGATATTTGCTTTGACCTGTTCACGATTGACCAAATCATCGGCTTCTAAAAGCCAGATTAAATCCAACTGGTCTTTCGGTCTGCCCGAAAGATGTTTCAAAATGACCAACCATTCGGGCGAAACGATTCTGATACCGTTTTCGATTTCTATCGCTTCAGCCAACGCCGCAATATAAAACTTCTGGTCTTCGTCATTTCTGACAATCCAATCAACCGTAATCAATCGGTTATCAATTTTCACTTGATAACTTTCGCCGCCGAAAGTCAAATTTTTATCGCTTTCGAGATCGAGCAAATTTTCCGCAATTACGTCAACATCGGTGGTGGCGCGGACATAGCCGTAAATGTGCATTGCAATTCCGCCCGCAAAAGCCCACGCAATGCCTTGCTTTTCGGCGAGTTCAGCGAGAGTCAAACCGGCTTTGATGCCCGTTTCGGTCGAAATGGTTTCGACCGCGCTGTTGCGTGTAATCCTGCGCTGCAAATCTTCCAGTGTCATTTTATCCGCTCATCCTTCTCGATTTCACCGTCCCGAATCGTGATGACGCGGTGCGCTCGTGCGGCGATGTCGTGTTCGTGCGTTACCAGAATAATCGTGTTGCCGTCCGAATGAAGTTTCTCGAACAACGCCATAATTTCCATACTCGTTTTCGTATCTAATGCGCCGGTCGGTTCGTCGGCGAGCAGAATCGAAGGATGATTGACGAGGGCGCGGGCGATGGCGACGCGCTGCCGCTGACCGCCGGAAAGTTCGTTCGGTTTGTGCAGCGTTCGGTCACCGAGTTCGACCGATGCCAGCACCGATTGGGCGCGGTCGTGGCGTTCGCGCGAACCCATTCCCGCGTAAATCAAAGGCAGTTCGACGTTGTGCAGAGCCGTTGCGCGGGCGAGCAAGTTGAACGTCTGAAAAACGAAGCCGATTTCCTTGTTGCGAATCGAGGCTAATTCGTCGTCGGACATCGCCGAGACGAGATTGCCGTTAATCCAATACTGACCTTTTGACGGCGAATCGAGACAGCCGATAAGGTTCATCAGAGTTGATTTGCCCGAACCGGAAGGTCCGATGATAGCGAGATATTCGCCTTTTTTGACTTCAAACGAAACGCCCTGCAAAGCGTGGAGCAGTTCCGTTCCCATCTGATACGATTTCCAGATGTTCCGCATTGAAATCAAGGATTCGGGTTTATCGTCGGTAATGCTGCCGTTTGATTGTCGAATTTGTTCGTTTGCCGCCATAAGTTTTGAAATTAACTATTACAGGTGAGTGAAAGTTTTGAGTTCACACGCTGAAGCGTCAACTCGGAACACGCCGGAAAATGACGCAAAACTTATACTGACCTGTCTATGATTTCGCTGCGTCGCCATCTTTTTTCGTCTGCTGTTTGCCGACCGCGCCTTCTT
>JAJAYR010000015.1 GCA_026786155.1 Pyrinomonadaceae bacterium | reverse complement strand
GGCTCCGCCTTTCCGCACATCGGCGGGCAAAGCCCGAAAAAACATTCGCTGCGTAACATCAGTAAATAAATAAAAGCCGTCGCAGAAATTAACGCTCTGAAGGTTCTGAGTTCACGCTTCAGCTTGCAAACCGCCAGCGAAGCAAACTAAAGTTTGAACTCAAAACGAAAGTTTTAGACAACACCTGAACCCGAAGTTATAATCAAACTTGGCAAATTAAAGCCCACAACCCGATGAATTTCGACAAATTTTTCAAATTGACTTCCTACGCCGTCGTCTTTTGCGGTTTTCTCGCGCTGCTCGTTTCGGGCGGCGTGGGAATGATTTCGACGGTTCTTTTTATCGCGGTTTTGATTGGCGCGTGGTTTTTGGAAAATTCTCGATGGCAACTTTCCGAGCGGTTAGGAACGATTTTTATATTCGTTGTCGTGCCGCTTTTTTACGTCGGCTGGCATTATAAAATAATCGGGTTCGCGGCAGGTGAAACCGCCGTCGTCGGAATGCTGGCGCGAATGATTTTAATTCTCGCCGCGATTAAACTGCTGCAAAGAAAAGCCGACCGCGATTGGTTGTTTTTATATTTGATGGCGTTTTTTGAAGTTTTGCTCGCCGCCGGTCTGAGCATCAGCCCGCTTTATTTGGGCGCGTTGGTTTTGTATCTGCTGGCGACGATTTGCGCGATTGTCACTTTTGAAATTAGGAAAACTTCGCGGGCGATTAACGAAACGCACAATCATAATAAAAATGAAAAGAAACAAACGAACTTCGCCAAAATTCCTGTCGCCCGACTGCCTTTGACGGCAATTTCCCTGCTTTTTTTAATAATCGCGCTCGGCACGCCGCTGTTTTTCGCGCTTCCGCGCGTCGGCGGCGCGGGTTTCGGCGGCAATCCGAACGGGCTGTCAAATATCACGGGCTTTTCCGATTCGGTAAATTTGGGCGAAATCGGACAGCTTTTGCAGAGCGACCAAATTGTAATGCGGGCGCGGATTGATAAATCTAACGGAAAAAACTTGCAAACTTTGAAATGGCGCGGCATCGCGCTCGATAAATTTGACAATAAAAAATGGAGCAAATCAAAAGCCGGTTACATTGACCCGTTCGTCAAAGGCGAGCGCGATTTTTTTCTGATTGATTACGCTTCCGACCAAGACGATTTGATAATCCAGACGGTTTATCTCGAACCGATGAACCCGCCGACGCTCTTTGCCGTTTCGCGTCCGGTCGCCGTCGAAGGCAATTTTGAAGTTCTCCGAAAAGATTCGGAAGGTGCGCTAACCTTTCAGCGCAAAGGTTTCGACCGTTTGAGCTATAAAGTTTATTCGGATACGAACGTGCCGAACGCGGAAGAATTAAGAACCGACGACCAAAATTATACGGACAAAAACAAAAATTATCTCCAACTGCCTGAACAAATAGACGCGCGAATCGGCAATCTCGCCGCGCAAATCACGGCGAAATCTTCCAATCGCTACGACCAAGCCAAAGCCGTCGAAAAATATCTGCAAACGCAATTCGCTTATTCTTTGGAAATGAAAGCGCAGGGCGAGCAGCCGCTGGCGGATTTTTTATTCAACGTCCGCGCCGGTCATTGCGAGTATTTCGCGTCGGCGATGGCGATCATGCTTCGCACGCAAGGGATTGCCACGCGCCTCGTCAACGGTTTTCAGCAAGGCGAATATAACGAAACGGCGGACGTTTTCGTCGTCAAACAGAGAGACGCGCATTCGTGGGTCGAAGTTTATTTTCCGCAGGAAAACGTCTGGATTCCGTTTGACCCGACACCTTTCGCCCAACAAAACAGGGCGGAAACGGCGACGACGGGCGTTTTGAAAAGATTCAATTCATATCTCGAAGCCCTTGAAACTTTTTGGATTCAGTATTTCGTCAGCTATGACAATCAGGAACAGCGGTCGCTGGTTCGTTCGTTCAAAAATAGTTTCACCGATTATCAGGCGACGACTTCCGACTGGTTGAAAAAATTGCAGTCGAAAGTTTCCGTCTGGTGGACGGAAGTGCGCGGCGATAAAGGTTTGCAGACGAGCGCGAAAGCCGTCGGTTTCGGCATCGCTTATCTAATCGCGGCGATTTTGGGCATAATTTTTATCGTTTGGCTGTTTCGCAAAATTAGAAAACTTGCCGTTTGGCAGAGAATTTACGATTGGCTGAAGCGGAAAAATCAGACGACGATAATCGAATTTTACGAGCGAATGCAAAAGGTTTTGGCAAGTCGGGGTTTCGTCCGCGCCGCGCACCAAACGCCTCTGGAATTTGCTTTCGCGCTCGAAATGCCGGAAGTCGTCAAGATTACGGAGAAATATAATCGAGTCCGTTTCGGCGAAAAGAACTTATCGAACGACGAAGCGAAAGAGATTGAAAATTGGTTGAAAAATTTGGAAGCGAAACAGTAAATAAGCGGTAACTGACCTATTGCCTTGCCGATTTTGAAAACCGGACAAACATAAAGTCTCAGCTACCGCTTATTTTGAAAATCGGGTCAGAAAGCTACTCAGTAATCAGAAAGCTACTCAGTAATATGAATATCCTCGTGCCGGTTGATTTTGCCGAATATAAAAAGTCCGCCAAAAATGACCGCCAAAAGCGCGAAAACTACCCCAATAATAAGGGAAGTTGAATTATCGGACTTTTGATTTTGAAACGAATACAAAAAGTATCCGGCGACGACGACTGAAATTAACGCTAAAACCGCAAACAACAAATCTTTCACAAAAATCACCTCCGCTTAATATAAAAAGGTTACAACTTCCGAAGTTCAAACAAATTTCAAATTCGGAAAACCGGGAACTCGTCTGAATGTGTTCACAAAATTTTGAAATGCTACTTTGGAATGCAGTTATAGTAACTCTATCGCTTTTAAAAGGCAAGGATTTTCAGTCCGAATGAAGTTGCAGTCGTGATTTTAAGGCGTTTGACCGTCAAAAATCTTTTAGCCCGCCGTTTCAAAAAGAGCCAAAATCTGTTTGCCTTCGTGTGAGCGCGGGTCAATCGTGCGAATATGTTTGCGACCCTGCATTTCCCAAATCGCCGTTACATTTCCTTCTTTTTCAACCGCGTGATATGAAATATCTTCCATCTCGGAAGCTGTTTCGGTGGTTTCGGTCGTTTCCGTATTCGTCGTCTTAGTTGTTTCTTCCGTTGCTGTAACGGTTCCGTTTTCTGACATTTACTTTAAAAAATCTCCTTCAATCAAATTGTGTTTATGTAATAAAATGTTAGTGATAGACGAATTTTGACACACGCCGGAAACTAAAGCAAGCAATTTGTTTGAGGAAAATAAGAAATGAGAAGTGAGAAATGAGTTTATTTCACTTCTCAGTTCTCATTTCCTACTTCTGTATTAACTTTTCTTTTGAAATGTAATTCGTAAAACCAAAAATCGTTGTTCGGCTGGTCAATTTTCATTTCGTCGGTCTTACCGCTTTTATCGAGCGTAAATGTGATAAAGCCGCGTGGGAAATTGTAGGAAACCGACGGTCGCCATTTGATTTGAAAAGTATCGTAGTGCCAATGTTCCAAATCAGCGACGAAATTCGGTGATTGCACGAGACGAATGACGAGTTTGCCGTTTTCTTCGGCGACGGTCGCATCGCCGTAAAGTTCGTCAACGTAATTGCCCGCGTAATCTTTCAAAGCCAGACTCGGTTTCGTGTTCGCCACGCGCGAAGCGACGATTTTCATATCGGCTTCCGCATCTTTCGCTTTGTTTAGATTGGAGCGTATCATTCGTTCCGCGCTCCAATCGCGTCCCGGTTCGACGTTGAGGAAAACGTCAAAAATCTTGTTCATCATAATCGAATTAACGCCGGTTTCCGAGTTCGTCAAAACGACCAGACCGAGATTTTCACTTGGCATCATCGCCGTCTGCGAAATCATTCCGTCGAGTCCGCCGCCGTGTTGGACGATTTTTCTGCCGCGGTAATCCTGCAAAAACCAGCCCAAACCGTAAGCCGAAAACATCTGCGTCGGCGCGTCTTTGGCGGGAAACGGGTTGACGGGCAGCGGCGTAACCGGCGACCACATTGCGCCCGATTGTTTTTCGCTGTAAATCTGTTTGCCGTCGAATTTGCCTTTGCCAAGCTGCAATCGCAGCCATTTGGCGATGTCCGCCACGCTCGATTCCAAACCGGCGGCGGCGACCGCGCCGTCCACATTTCCCGGCGGAAGAACACGCAGTTTGCCGCCTGATTCGTTATGCGGCAGCGCGTAATTATCCTTCAAATTTTTAACGCTCGTCGTCGTTCGCGTCATTCCGAGCGGCGTTAAAATTCTTTCGGTAACGAACTGCGACCAGGTTTTGCCGGAAACTTTTTCGATGACTCTGCCCGCCGCGATAAACATCAGATTTTGATAGCCGAACTGCGAACGGAAACTCGAAGTCGGTTTCAGAAACTGGACGCGCCGCAAAATTTCGTCCGCGTTGTAAGTCGTTTCATACCACAGCAAATCGCCGCTGAATGTATCGAGTCCGGTGCGGTGCGAAACCAAATCACGAATCGTTAATTCGCTCGTTGCATACGAATTGAACATCTGAAATTCCGGCAGATATTTTGTCACTTTGTCGTCCCAATCGAGTTTCTTTTCGTCAACCAGAATCGCCAAAGATGCGGTTGTAAATGCCTTCGAGTTCGACGCGACGGCGAACAAAGTATTTTCGTCAACCTTTTCGGGTTTATTCAATTCCCGAACGCCGTAACCTTTTAGCAAAACGACTTTATCGTCCTTGACAATGCCGATGGCGATGCCCGGCACCTTCCAATCGGTTCGCGCTTTTTCGGCGTAAGCGTCAATCTCTTTAAGTTTTTCCTCAAGCGTCTGCGCGAAAACGAAGGCGGGAAAAACGAGCAGTAATAAAAGTAAATTAAGCGGTAAAAAATTCTTTTTCATATTGATTTCGCCGAATATTTTATGAGTTACGGCATTGGCTTTTGATTTCCTTGG
>JAJAYR010000014.1 GCA_026786155.1 Pyrinomonadaceae bacterium | reverse complement strand
TCGATGGTCAACAACGGCAACGAAACTTCCGCCGCGCAGTCAATCAATACGATTAAAACTCTGCAAATCGGACACGCCTCAAAACATCAGGGCAAATTTGCCGCCAACTTTGACGAACTGATAAAATCAGCCCAGCTCGACGAAAGATTTGCCGGAGAATCGCCGGTCGTCAACGGCTACATTTTCAAGATGACCGTCCAAGAACCTTCGGGAACGAAACCGTCGTTTTATTCCATCAACGCCGACCCGCAGGAAGGTTCGGGAACGCGCCATTTTTATTTCGATTCGACGCTCGGCACAACCAAATCAACCGACGAAGAACGTCCGGCAAAAGCCGACGACCCGACAATCTAAAAAGGTCAAATCAATCTCAGCCGACTTAGCTCAGTGGTAGAGCATCCGCTTCACACGCGGGAGGTCAGAAGTTCAAATCTTCTAGTCGGCACCAGTATTTTCAACGAGTTAGAGGCATTGCAAAATGCCTCTTTTTTTCATACCAAAATTCACGAAGAAATTCGTTTATACGGCGAACAGCGTTTGGAATTGTTTTTTGTCAGACAGCCTTTAACATTATAAACTCTAACGGAACTCAAACTTCTTTGGCTTTGGAATTCGATACGACTAATTAGTGCTTTGTAATCAAGGTTTGTGCCAATCGGGTGAAAGTTTTGAGTTCAAACTTTAGTTTGTCCGCCAGCGCAGCGCGGCGGAAACACGCTGAAGCGTGAACTCAGAACTTTGAAGATTTACTTCCGCACAGTTTCGGGAAAATTGGATTATCCACATTTAGCTTCGCGCTTAATTCCGCGTTTTCGAGAATTCACATATAAATTATGCCTGATAATAAATTTGCCGACGTTTCTATTTTGGACAACAGAAAACGCGGTTCGGTCGGCGAATATCTTGCCGACAAAATTAAATCCGATGCCGAACTTTCGTTTGTTTCGGCTTATTTTACGATTTACGCTTATCAAAAACTCAAAAAGCAACTTGATGAAGCGCGGCATCTGCGGTTTCTTTTCGGTGAACCGTCGTTTCTCCAATCGCTCGGCGGCGAAAATCACAACCGGCGCAATGCCGATATTTTGGACGAATCAATGACGATTCCGATACCGGACCGGCTTTTTCAGAAAAGCGCGGCGGAAGAATGCGCCGAATGGATTCGGGCGAAGGCGGAAATCAAATCAATGGTCAAGCCGAATTTTCTGCACGGAAAACTTTATCTCATCGAAAATTCCAACGGCGTGAAAGAAGGTATCGCCGGAAGTTCTAATTTTACGGTTAACGGTTTGGGTTTGGGCGGCAGACCGAATATGGAACTCAATCTCATCATCAATCACCGCATCGAACTCAAACATCTCGAAGAATGGTTTGACGAATTATGGAACGATGAAACGGGTTTGGTCGAAGACGTGAAGGAACGGGTTTTGGATTATCTGAAAGTTTTGTCCGCCGAAAATCAGCCGCAGTTTATTTATTACAAAACGCTTTATCATCTGTTCGGCAAATATCTGGCGGAGCAGAAGGAAAATCATCTGCTCGATTTGCAGGGCGATTTTTATGAAAGCGAAATCTGGCAAATGCTCTACGATTTTCAGCGGGACGGCGTGAAAGGCGCGATTAACAAACTCAATAAACATAACGGCTGCATTATCGCCGATAGCGTCGGACTCGGAAAAACATTTGAAGCGTTGGCAATCATCCAGTATTTTGAACGCCGCCACAACGATTTTCGCGTGCTGGTTTTGTGTCCGAAAAATCTTTCGTCGAACTGGACGATTTACCAGACGACGAAAAACAGCGAACTCAGCCCGTTTGAAACGGATAAATTCAAATTCAATGTTTTATATCACACGGATTTGGGCAGAACTTCGGGCAAAGCGAACGCCGACGGTTTGGAATTGGAAAACTTCAAATGGAGCAATTACGATTTGGTCGTCATTGACGAATCGCATAATTTTCGCGGCAATCCGACGGAAAAGACGACGGACGACGGCACGAAAAAATGGAATCGTGCCAAGTGGCTGATGGAAAAAATCATCAAAGACGGCTCGAATACCAAAGTTCTGCTGCTTTCGGCAACGCCTGTCAATAGTGATTTGCGCGATTTGCGAAATCAGGTTTTGCTGATGACCAAAGGCGCAAACGACGCTTTGTTCGAGAAAACCGGCATCAAAAACATTTCCACGACGCTCGAAACCGCGCAGAAACGCTTTACGGTTTGGGCGGACAAAAAGAAAACGCCGAACCGCAGCGTCAAAGGTTTGCTCGAACAGCTCGATTCTTCATTTTTCAAACTGCTCGACGAACTGACGATTGCGCGTTCGCGCCAACATATCAAGAGTTTTTACAATCTCGAAGCCATCGGCGGATTTTCCGAACGGTTAAAGCCGATTTCGATTTACGCGGAAGTTGATACGATGAATCGTTTTTATACTTTCGATTCGCTCAACCAGCAAATTTCGCAGTATAAACTTTCAATTTTCAATCCGTCGGCTTACGTCCGCGACAGCCGCCGCGCCAAATACGAAGGTCTCGGCGCCAACCGTGAATTCGGTTTCAAACAAAGCACGCGCGAACATTTTCTGATCGGAATGATGAAGGTTAATTTTCTGAAACGGCTGGAAAGTTCGATTGAATCGTTTGAAATCTCGATGAACCGAACCATCGGCAAAATTGATGATTTAATCAATAAAATCAAAGGTTTTCAATCTTCACGAAAAACGAGTGAAAATGTTTCGCTGTTCGATTATGAGCCGGACGAGGAAGAACTCGAAGAGAATCCCGAAGACGAAGAGCAGTGGCAGGTCGGGAAAAAACTTAAATACGATTTGGCGGATTTGAAAATTGACGAATGGCTGAAGGATTTGGAAAGCGACCGCACGGCGTTAATCGGACTGTATAATTTCGCCGTCGCTATCACGCCCGAACGCGACGCGAAACTCAAGCAACTCAAGCAGTTAATCGAAGATAAAATTAAAAATCCGTTGAACGAAGACAATAAAAAAGCCATCGTTTTTACGGCTTATTCGGATACGGCGGCGTATCTTTACGACAATTTGAAGGATTGGGCGAACAACGAACTCGGTTTGGACATCGCTTTAATCACCGGAACATTGACGAAAACGACATTTGACGGCAAAAACGATTTCGCCAACATCCTGACGAACTTTTCGCCCGTTTCAAAACAGCGCAACCGCAAACCTTCGATGCCGCAGACGCGGGAAATAGATATTTTGATTGCCACCGACAGCACTTCCGAAGGGCAGAATTTGCAGGATTGCGATTTTCTCGTCAACTACGATATTCATTGGAATCCGGTGCGGATTATTCAGCGTTTCGGGCGCATTGACCGTTTGGGAAGTAAAAACGATAAAATTCAACTGGTTAATTTTTGGGCGACGAAGGATTTGGATAATTACATCAATCTGAAAAACCGCGTCGAGGCGCGAATGGCTCTGGTTGACGTAACGGCGACGGGCGAAGACAATATTCTCAATGTCGAGCAAATCGAAGAACTTATCGAAGACGATTTGAAATATCGTAATCAGCAGTTGAAACGACTGAAAGAAGAAGTTCTCGACCTCGAAGAAATGAGCGAAAGTGTTTCGCTGACCGATTTCACTTTAGACGATTTTCGGCAGGATTTGACGAATTTTCTTAAAATCAATCAGCAAATTTTGGAAGACGCACCGCCCGGACTTTACGCCGTCGTTCCCGCGCCGGACGGCGAACACGCCAAGCATTACCAAGCGGACGAATTTTCAAAAAATGAAAAAGAGATTATCAAACCCGGCGTAGTTTTCTGTCTGCGGCAAACCGTCGAAGCCGCCGACAACGAAGCGGTCAATCCGCTGCAACCGTATTTTCTCGTTTATGTCCGCGACGACGGCACGGTGCGTTTTAATTACACGAACGCCAAACAGGTTTTGGAAATTTTCCGTTTGATGTGCGAAGGCAAAACCGAACCTTACGAAGATTTGTGAAATCTTTTCAACAAAGAAACCGACGACGGTAAGGAAATGAGAAAATATACCGATCTGCTCGCCATATCAGTTAAAGCAATGGCGAAAAGCTACCGCGAACGAAGCAAGGCAAAATTGACGTTTGACCGCAACGCGACCATCGCGCCGCAAGCGAAGCAAATTGAAAAGATTTCCGATTTTGAACTGATAACCTGGCTCGTCATCAAATAAGTGTT
>JAJAYR010000013.1 GCA_026786155.1 Pyrinomonadaceae bacterium | reverse complement strand
TCTTTGGAAGGCGTGGCGGCTAAATTCACTCTCGAATATCTTTTGGCGGTGATGAATTCGACCAGAGCGTCTGAAATTCTCGTCGGCACGACCGTCAGCGCGAGACGTTCGCGCTTTCAGCCGGACGATTTCCGCAAACTTCCCGTCCCGAACGCGACCGCCAAAGAACAAAAAGCGATTACCGAAAAAGTCGCCCGGCTTCTGCGACTCGGCGAAGAATTCCTGAATCTGCGGCGCGCAGGCTGGCAAATCAAAACCGCGAACGACAAAGCAAACGCGCCCGCCGTTCTCTCGAAATATCCTTCCGTCAGAAAAACTCCGCTGGCGTTCGCCAAAATCGCCTGGGGAATGACCATCAACGTCCCGACCGCGTATTTAGCCGAACTGCGCCGCCGGGACGATGTTTTTCTGCGCGGGAAAAATCAAAAAGTCGTCGAATTCACCCAGCCGATTGACGAAAAGGCTCTCGAATGGATTGAACGGCAATTCAAACAGTTTCCCGCCCGTTTGTCTTTTCAATCAGCCGAAGCCGAAAACGCCGAAATTCCAATGTCGCCCGCCGAAGCGGTCAAGGCTTTCGCTCTGCTGCAAACCGAAGAACGGGAAATTTCCGGCAAAATCAGCGAATTCAACCGGATAAAATCCGAAACGGATGTTTTGATAAGTAATTTGTATGACGCGAGAAAAATGTAGGATTCAGATTTTTTTTATAACTTCGTCAGCAGATTGTTTTTGCCATCAGACGGCGGCGATGCGCTCGATGTTTCCGGGGTTTCCGGCGACGCGAAACCAAAGCCGAAATAGATGCCGACCGCGACGACCACCAAAATCACCGCCGCCAAAATCCATACTTTGAACTTTTTCTTTTCCGCAATTGATTCCTTTTCGTTCGACTCGACTGCTTCCCGATACGGTTCATCATCAAAGTCAGGCGTTTCCTTAGCCGGCGGCGTGAACGGCTTCGGCTTTAACAATTCGGCAAGCGACATTGTTTTGCCCATCGTCTCCGAAATCGTGTGGTCATACGAAAAACCGTATTTGCTTTCGACATCTTCTTTGCCTTCTTTCCGTTTCTCATTTTCGAGCAGTTCGGCATAGCGATTGCCGAGATGAACATTCATTTCAATGCCCATTGCCGCCACCGGCGGAGCGTAGAAATCTTCGTTCGTGCTTTTTTTGAACAGCCGCAGACGGTTAAAAAAATTGCTGTTTATCAGTTCGTCAAAATCGTTCGCCGCGTCCGCTTCTTCGATGAATTCCTCAAACTGCGTGATGGTTTGCCGAATTCCTTCATCATCCGCGTCGGTCGAATAAAGCGGTACGCTCGACCATTCGGCATATAATTCTTTGATACGTTCGGCTAATTCATCGCGGCTGAAAACTATTTCCCGACGGTTGCCGGAGGGTTCGCGGGCAAAAATCCGCGTTATCATCAAATCGAATTTGCTGCGCACCGCTTCCAGGTAAGGTGAGTTGCGGTAAAATCTGGCTAAAGCAATCAGCGCGGGCTTGCTCAAAGGCGGGCGCGAGGTTTCCCAGTAGCGGCGCAACTGCGCCGTCATAATTCGTT
The DNA here is from genome assembly GCA_026786155.1 of Pyrinomonadaceae bacterium. Taxonomy (GTDB): domain Bacteria; phylum Acidobacteriota; class Blastocatellia; order Pyrinomonadales; family Pyrinomonadaceae. Next base: position 2,229 of record JAJAYR010000013.1, on the reverse strand, counting down.
TATCACGCGCGGCGAGCGTCGAAAACCAGTTTTCGGTCGCCTGCAAAAGTTGAAATTCCGCCTGCGAATGTTCCGCCGTCGAAGCGTTCGGCGAAATTTGCAAAAACGAATGCAGAATCTTTTTAACTTCCAGGTCGTCGTAAAAAGTCGGGACGATTTTCATCTGGTCGCGTTCGACACCCGCAAACGCCGACTCGACCATTTGCAGAAAGGCGACTTCTTCCATCGCCCGCTGGCGGAAGAAATTCGTATCGTCGGCGGCTTCGGTTTCGACGGTTTCGGAGAGTTCTTCGAGTATTTCTTCAAAATCCGTCATCGGCGATGTTTCGGAATTGACCGCCGCCGGTTCGACGGTTTCGTTCGTTAAAAATGTTGCTTGATCGGCGGCACTTTCAATTTTAACTTTTTCACTTTCGGACTTGGCGAGGATTGCTTTCGCTTTGCCGGTTACGATAACCGTTTCTTCGATTAAATTTTCTTCCTTTAATTCGTCTATCAGGTCTTCAAATACATTCATATTATTTATCGAACTCTTCAGGTGTCGGAGTGGTCTAGGAAAGCGGATAAATTAAAAGTGCCGCCGAAAAAATGACAATTCCCGGCACGTCTTTTTGACAAATTTCGACACTTTTCGCTGAATTTTTTCAGGCAAGTATTTTGATTCGCGCTGTGTTTATCGGCAAAATTGTCGTCGGAGCATCATTTCGGGACGCTGCTTCAATGGCGATTCGGGGCAAAATTTGTGCCAGTCCCGTTGTTCGGGTTCAATCAATGTCTGACCATTCGGAGTAGATGACAGATGAAAGATAATAGCTAGGAGATAAAAACCGGGGACAATCTTTCAGTTATCATCTATTATCTCGCATCTATTCCGAATCGTTTTTCAACTCCGCTTACTCTTCATTTAATTCATCTGACGCGATTAAAATATCGCTTTCGACAGTTTTTTTTAACTTTTTTTTAGAAATTGTAAATTTTTCGCTACTTTTTCGGTTATACTGATTCAGATATTTAATTTTGGAGAATAGTAATTTGAGCGCAGTCATCGAGCAGACGATTGAAACTTACGGAATTGAAAATTGGGGCGCGGGCTACTTCGGCGTTAATCGCAAAGGAAATCTGATTGTCCGCGCCGCCGAAAACGACAATCTTTCAGCGGACGTTAAGGAAATTATCGAAGATTTGAGCAAACGCGGCATTCACACGCCCGTTCTGTTGCGCTTCCCGCAACTGCTCGCCGGACAAGTTCGCAAACTTCAGAAAGCCTTTAAAAATTCCATCAAAGAATTTGAATATAACGGCGGACATATGTGCGTCTATCCGATGAAGGTCAACCAGAATCGCGCCGTCGTCGAAGAATACCTGCGCGAAGGCAAACGCTATAACTTCGGACTCGAAGCCGGTTCCAAAGCCGAACTTTACGCCGCGCTCGCGCAGGAACATTCGGACGAAAGTTTGCTGGTTTTGAACGGTTTCAAAGACCGCGACTTTATTCAACTGGCATTCGCCGGGGCGCAAGCCGGAAAAAACGTCGTCATCGTTATCGAAAAACTCAGCGAACTGGAAATCACGATTAAAATCGCCGAAGAAACCGCCGCCGAAAATCCCGAAACCAAATTGCCGATGGTCGGCGTGCGCGTCAAACTTTATTCAAAAGGTTCGGGTAAATGGGAAAAATCCGGCGGCGAAGCGGCGAAATTCGGCTTGACGACGACGGAAATTCTCGAAGTCATTCGCCGCCTGAACGAAACCGGGCGGACGGATATGCTCAAACTGCTGCATTTTCATATTGGCTCGCAACTGACCGACATCAAACGAATCAAAGGCGCGATGCGTGAAGCGGCGCGAACTTACGCGAAGATTCGGCAGTTGAATATCCCGATTCAATACCTCGATGTCGGCGGCGGAATGGCGGTTGATTACGACGGCTCGAAAACTTCTTTTGAATCGTCGGCGAATTACAACGCGCAGGAATTTGCCAACGATGTCGTTTATGTTATCAAGACGGTTTGCGACGACGAAGACGTGCCGCATCCGACATTGATTCAGGAATCGGGGCGTTATTTGTCGGCGTATCACGCGATTTTAGTGACGAACGTGCAGGACGAAATCGAAACTATCGTCGAAGATTTAACGCCGATTCAGATTACGATTGACGATCCGCCGGTCGTGCGTGAATTGCACGATTTGCGCGAAAGCATCAACGGGAAAAATTACGGCGAATACTAT
>JAJAYR010000012.1 GCA_026786155.1 Pyrinomonadaceae bacterium | reverse complement strand
GCCCGTAAGTCCCTGCGTCGAACGGTTTAAATACCAAATTCCGTTTCTGAACACGGCGACATCCGTTTTGCCGTCGCCGTCGTAATCGCCCGGAACCGGCTTGTCCGCGCCGTCGCCGAAGATGATTCCGGCATAACCGAGTTGACTTCTCAGCAAATACCAAACGCCGTTGCGATAAACTGCAATGTCGGCTTTGCCGTCGCCGTCATAATCGGCGGGCGCGAGTTTGTCAGTTACAAAGCCGAAGGTAACGCCCGTAAAACCGCTGTTTGACTGCTGCAAATACCACGCGCCGTTTGACGGGCGAAACACGGAAACGTCCGATTTGCCGTCGCCGTCAAAATCGAATTTCGCACGACCGGACGGCGGACAAGTATTTCGCATCAGCACGACTTTATTTTGTGAAAGTTCTTTGACGACGACTAAATCAGTTACGCCATTCAGGTTAATATCAAGCGGGTAGAGTTTTGCCGACCCGCCTTGTTCGGGACTGAAATTGAAGGAAGTTCCAAAAACGCCCACACCGTTATTTAGTAAGATTGAAAGAGAATTATTAGTTCCGCTGTTGCTAACGGCGATGTCGGGAATGTTATCGCTATTAAAATCTGCGGAAGTAATAAATTGAAGACTTTGGTCAATGATGGAAAAAGGGCTTCCTATCGGAGAATTAAAAGTTCCGTCGCCGACTCCTAAATGAACAGAAGCTCTATTCGGACTAAAGTTATATGTAACGGCAACAAAATCCTGTTTGCCATCGCGGTTAAAATCGTTGGCTGTCAGTTCCAAAACCCGGTCAATGTTGATAGTCGGCGCATTATTGAAAACAAAACTGCCGTTTCCTAATCTCACTGAAACAGTTTGAGCCGTCGAACTGCTGTTGGCGGCGACAAAATCCGAAAAACCGTCATTATTGAAGTCTTTGACGGCAACCGATGAACCGCCCTGTCCGGTTGTAATCACCGCTGCCGAACCGAAGCTGCCGTTTCCCAGACCGGGAGAAACTTGAACATCGCTGCCGAAAGTTTTGGTAATAACATCCACGTTATTATCGTTGTTGAAGTCGCCGACCGCGACCGAACCCGGCGTGTTTGGCAGAGTCAAACTCGTTGGCGATGCAAAACCGCCGTTGTCGTTGCCAAGCAAAATTCCTGATGATAAAAAATTCCCGGCGGCAACGAGGTCGAGTTTCCCATCATTATTGAAATCGGCGGTTGCCAAATCGTTCACAAAGAACTGTCCGCCGCTGTTTGAAATGGCGTTATATTGAACGCCGGTCGAAGCAAAATTTCCGTTGCCGTCATTTAAAAAAACTTCGACTACGCCGGGGAAAGAACCGCTTTGCAGATTTCTTAAAATCGCTAAATCAACATAGCCGTCGCGGTTAAAATCGTCCGGCGCGACGGCGACCGGACGGTTGACGGTGATGACCGCCGGAAGCGCGAATTGCGGCGTTTGGCAAGCCGCCTGAATGTTAATTGTTGATGAAATCGTCAATGCGGCGACTGTCATCAAAAACAGTAGATTGAAGACGATTGACGGTTTGCTGAAAATAGTCGGGTTAGTTTTTTCGTTCATTTTCATAATTTGTTCCTCTCTCGATTGATTTTCGATGCCAAACTTCAAACGGCTTTCGTCGCCGCATCGGTGAAAACGACGGTCGCCGGTAAATTTTCGGGAGACGGTTTCAGAGTTTAACGCGCGATGCTGATGTCAATTTCGCTGCCGGAAAGCCCGACGATGTTGACGCGCAGAGTCAGAAATTTCGCTTCGGTGATGGCATCGGCGAGTTTTTCGGCGCTGCCGGAATATTGCACGGTGATTCGCGCCACGCTGCCGGTCAGTTTCTTCTCCACGCCGCTGACACCGGGAATCGTTTCCAAGGTGTCGGCGAATCGTTTCAATTGCGCGTAGTTGACGCTGGCAATGACGATTTCTATTCCCGACGCAATTTCGGTTTTGGCATCCGGGGCTTGACAGATGCGCGTGACGAAATAATCAGCCCATTGCGAACCGGCGTTTCTGAGGGCGGTTTTGGCGGAGACGAATTCGGCGATGTCCAAGCCCGAACCGAACTTGCCGTCCGCCGCTAAAATTCTGGCGTTATCGGTTTGAATGGCTCGCGCTTCGACGCGCGAACGGGTCGAAATCAAATTGCCTTGCCGCGCCGCCAATTCGCTGAACGCTTCGCCGATAATGATAATGTCCGCGCCGAATTCGATTCCCAACGCCGCTGCCGCCGCCGGATTTTTGAGCGCGACCAGCACTTTTTCGCGGTCACGAATCGCGGAGATTTGTTTTTGGTCAACGACGTTAAATCGCCGTTCGACGAGTTTTTTGATAATTTCCGTTTCGCCCGCCGGGTCAGGAATTCTTTGCGTGATGTGGATTTCGGGAATCACGACCATAATGCGCGGAGCTTTCGCGCCGATGACGCGCGAACAATCAACTGACGAATTGACGGAAGTTTCGGCGACCGTATTCGACGGCGCGATGGTTGAGCCGACGCGCTCGACGAGCGTGGCGACCGCCTCCTGCATCACTTGTTCAACGGCGTTCCGCATCGCTTTGCTCTCGAAACTGTCGCTGACGGTTACGCCCAACACGCTGCCGTCGCCGGACAAGCCGGTGTTTTCAACTTTTTTTTCAACGTCTTTTGAAAAAGCGATTTCGCCGGTGGTGGAATTGATGACGCGCAGATTGAATTTGACGATTGCCTGATAACTGACCACTTTATCAGCACCGGGAATGCCTAATGTTTTTCCGAATATTCCCAGCTTGCTCTCTTTTTCTTTAAATTCCGTCACCGAGCCGAGCAGCAGAAATTGCGCTCCGGTCAGTTTTCCGATGGCGGCGCCGGTCGCCGGGTCAACGCTGCCCATCAAAACTTTTATTTGCTCGTCCTGGATTTCCTTCGTTTTGGCGCGGTCAACAACCGTGAAACGCTGACTTTCCAGAAGCGCGTTGACCAGCAGATCGCTCATTTCGCGCCCGACCGCCCGGTTAATCTGCGGTCTGACTTCAAATTCGATGACTGCCAGAACGGGTTTGCGATTCGTCGGCGTTTGAGCGATGACCGTTGACGCGGCAATCAAACAACAAACAGACGCGATGAAACTGGTGATTTTATCTCTGCCGGTAATTTGTATTTTCATTATTTGCTCCTAAAATTCCTTTCATTTAACAAAGATAGGGCTTTTTCATTTCAGAAAGATTTTTTAACGCAAAGACGCAAAGGCGCAGAGGCGCGAAGATTTAACAATTTTTCCTAAAATCGTTCAAATGCTTCATAAAAATCCTTTGCGTCTTTGCGTCTTTGCGCCTTTGCGTTAAATTAATTTTGAGAAAGTCATAAAAAAATAAAAGGTAACTTTTCTAAAGTTTTATTTTCGCTTTCATTTCAAATACGCTGCTTCGCGCCGGTTTTTTACCCAGTTTGAGAGAAAAGCCGAAATTTTTTTTGGCGGTCGGGTAAAAAAATGTCATTCTGTGGCGTATTTATTAGTGAAGTAGAAAATTCTGAATTAGCGCGGCGACGGTTGCAGCGGTTTTCAACCCGAAACTCGACTTTACTCAAGTATGAACTTTTTAATAAACGAGCGGCTGCACGATTTTTTTCGCGGGGACGACGCGGCGTGGGACGACATCACATTTAAGTTTTATGACCCGATGTTGAGCCAATTGGAACGAAACTTTAAAAATCTGCCGTTCACCGAATTGCAGGACGTAGTTTCCGATTGGGTGACGGACATTTTTAAAAAGGTCAGAGAGGAAAGACTTCGCGCCGAACGTCAACGCTTTTCCGGCGAATGAAATTTCAAACGTGAATTCCGATAATATGGCGGCGACAAATTCGGCGGCGAACAATTCACCTGCGCTCCCGAATAATCGAAGGGAAACGGCGAACGAGAATTTGCTGAATAATCGAATGCCGGACGAGTTGGCGATGAATTTCGCCGCGCTTCCGAATCGTGAACGCGAAGCCGTGCGGCAGTCTTTGGAAACGGGAAACATCGTCGTTTCGGAAGATTTGACGTTGCTGCGCGAAGTGCCGACCAGACGCGGCGCAGAAGATATTACACCGATTGCCCCGCGCAACGAAGCGACGATTGAACCCGCGCCGGTTTTTCGCTGGCAAACGACGGAAAATGCGGAATATCAAATCACTGTTACCGACCGCGCCGGAGGCGAGGTTGCTAAATCGGCAGCTTTAGCGGAAAATGTTTGGCAAATTGATAAAAACTTAGCCGCCGGATTTTATTTCTGGAAAATCGCGGCGCGAAATAAAGG
>JAJAYR010000011.1 GCA_026786155.1 Pyrinomonadaceae bacterium | reverse complement strand
ATATGAGTTTGGGAACGCCGCCGAAAGACAGTTACACGACCGACCCGCTTTGTTTAGCCGCTCGCCGCGCTTACAACGCCGGAATCGTCGTTGTTGCTTCCGCCGGAAACAACGGTAAAAACGCGCTCGGCAGTAAAATCTATGGCGGCATCAACTCGCCCGGTATCGAACCTTCGGTGATTACCGTTGGCGCGGTCAACACCTATGGCACGGACACACGCTATGACGACACGGTTGCCACATTCAGTTCGAGCGGTCCGACGCGCGGTTATAAAACCGTTGGCGGCGTGAGAAAATACGACAACCTGATCAAACCGGACATCGTTGCGCCGGGCAATAAACTGATTGCCGCCGTTTCGCCGAGTTCGGTTTTGCAAACCGACAGTATTATTAGTAAGAATCCGTCGCTCAATGCCGGAGGCACGGGCAACGACCAGATGATGTATATGAGCGGAACTTCGATGGCGGCTCCGCTTGTTTCAGGTGCGGCGGCGATGATGCTCGAAGCTCGACCCGATTTAACACCGGCTCTGGTCAAAGCGATTTTGATGTATTCCGCGCAGCAGATTAAAAACACCAGCACTTTAGAGCAGGGCGCGGGCTTGGTAAATGTCGAAGGCGCATTGGAAATCGTCGGTAAATTAAAGCCCGGTGTTACTTCGCTTACCCAAGGAACATCAATGTTGACCGCTCCGCTCGAAGGAAACGACGATATTGCGGGTTCGGGAACGGTTTATTGGGGCAAAGGCGTTGTAACCAATTACGGAATTCTTTACGGCGACGCATTGATGGCAAATTGGCAGGGAATGTATGGCAACGGCGTGCTGATCAGCGACGGCACAACGATGTCCGGCACGACGCTGATTCGTTCGTCAACCGTATTATCAAGCGTCAATCTTTACCAGGGAGCAATCAAAATCAACAGCAACGGCGTTCTGATTAGCGACGGCGCATTGTTTATGGGCAGCAATACGATGTCGAACGGCTCGATGCTCGGACAAGGCGTGCTGATTTCCGACGGTGTGCTGATTTCCGACGGCGTGTTGATTTCCGACGGCAACGCAATGGCAATAAACGCTCTTGTTGGTGACAACACGAGTTGTATGTCGCCCGCGCCTTAATTTATGGTGATTACAAATAGAAAATTATAGGAGAAAATCATCATGAAATTACAACTCGCAACCAATCCATCAAAAAACAGAGTCGCCAGCCAATTTACTTTTCAGACAACGCCGGACTTAAACAGGATGCGGACGCTGACTAAAACTGACAAAGAAGAAGTCCTGTCATTCCTGAAAATCCGTCCCGTGCATACGGTCGTGATGACGAGTTTTATCCGGGACAACGGAATGGAAAATACCGACAATCGCGGCAAATTCTACGGCTATCGAAGTTTGGCGGGAAAACTCGAAGGAGTCGCGCTCATCGGACACACGACTTTAATCGAAGCGCGTTCGGACGATTCTTTAACGGCTTTCGCCGTCGTCGCCCGTCAATCGGAAACACCGATTCACATTATGATGGCGGACGGCAAAACGATTGAAACTTTTTGGCGGCATTTTACCGGCGATAATCGCCCGGCGCGAAAAGTTTGCACCGAACTGCTTTTTGAACTCAACTTCCCGTTCTTCGTCCAAAATTGTGATTGGGACGTGCGCGTCGCCAACGCGGACGAACTCGAACAAATCGCCGTCGCGCACGATGAAGTCGCCTTTATCGAAAGCGGCGTCAGCCCGCTGCTCAAAGACCGCGCAGGTTTTCTGAAACGCTGTTTGAAACGAATCGAAAAAGGGCGGACGTTCGTCGTGTTCGAGAACGGCAAACTGATTTTCAAAGCCGATATTGTCGCCGAAACTTCCGATGTCGTTTATCTGGAAGGCATCTACGTCGCGCCGGAATATCGCGGCAAAGGCATCGGCTCAAGCTGTCTTTCAAAACTGGGTCAGCAATTATTGGAAAAAGTCGAAAACGTCTGTTTGTTGACCAATGTCGAATTTACCGGCGCACACCGCAGTTTCGTCAAAGCCGGATTCAAGAATACCGACTGCTGTCAAACGATTTTTGTTTAACGAAAAAAAACATAGACAAAAAGTTTGTCGTTCTTTACAATTAAGAGAGGTTCTATCTGAGCCTCTCTTTTTTCTTGACCTTTTAGGTTGTCTGAAATCAACAACTTAAACTTTCCGAATCGAAAATAAACTCCCGTTTTGTCAAGCAGTATCTGAATTTTAGATTATTATGTGAGTCTTCCACGCTCATCCGATATGAACACCCAGACAAGAACCAAAACCTATATGCTGACGATTCTGACGTTGGGATGTTGGTGTTTGGCGGCGACGTTTTTTTATCTGCCTTTTGAAAAACTCGATTTACATTTTTTGATTTTGTTCGGTTTCACCATCGGCATCGGCTCGCGCGTTACTATTCAAATTCCGCGCTTCAAGTCGCACATCGCCGTTTCAGATACTTTCATTTTTCTCGCGCTGCTTTTATACGGCGGTGAAATTGCCATCATTTTGGCGGCGGTCGAAGCGGTTTTTTCGTCGTGGCGTTTCTGCAATAAAAAAATCACCGTCTTTTTTAATATGGCGGCGATGGCGCTTTCGACGAGCCTCGTCGTTTTAACGCTGAAGGCTTTCGGGCTGTATACGGAAAGCTAACTGCACGGGCAGGGCGAAGATTTCAATAATTTCTTCATCGCCTTGTCAATAATGGCGTTGGTGCAGTTTATTGCCAACACGACTTTCGCCTCGATTTACGGTGCGCTGAAAAGTGAAAAACCGCTTTGGGAAACTTGGAAAACTCAATATGCCTGGACATTTATTACCTATTTCGTCGGCGCGGTCAGCGCGGGCTGTTTGCTGAAAGCCTCCGACACTCTCGGTTTCGGCGTAGTTGCGGCAACCTTCCCCATTATCTTTTTCATTTATCTGACTTACCGGATGTATATGAAGAATGTGGAAATGGCGACGACGCAGGCTGAACAAGCCGAGAGCTACGCTAAAATTTTAGAAAACCAATCGGCGGCTCTCCGCGAATCGGAAGAACGCTTTCGCAGTGCTTTTAATTACGCGCCCATCGGCATCGCGCTGGTTTCGATTGACGGCAACTGGCTCAAAGTCAACCGCGCGCTCTGCGACATTCTCGGCTACACGGAAGACGAATTTCTCGCCGCCGATTTTCAATCAATGCTTTTCACGGAAGATTTGGGCAATACGCTGGTCAAAATTCACGAACTGCTTTCCGGCAAAATCCCGACCTGCCAGCTTGAGCAGCGATATATTCACAAATCGGGCGCGACCGTCTGGGCGGCGTGGAGCGTTTCGACCGCGGGCGGCGAGAGCGGTCATCATCGCCCGAATCTGATTTTCCAGATTCAGGACATCACCGACAAGAAATTGGCGGAACAGCAGTTAAAATATGAAGCCTCGCACGACGCTTTAACCAAACTGCCGAACCGCGCGTTTTTTATGACGCGGCTCGAACAGGCGATTGTCAATTCTCAATTTAACCAGTGCCACAAAGTCAGCATTTTGTTTATTGACCTCGACCGTTTCAAAATCGTCAATGACAGTCTCGGTCACGTTTTCGGCGACCGCCTGCTCGTCGGCATCGCCGAAAGACTGCGCGATTGTCTGCGCCCGGACGATTTGGTGGCGCGACTCGGCGGCGACGAATTTACGATTTTGGTCGAAGGCAGATATGAAGCGGCGGAAGTCGTCCGCATCGCCGAGCGGTTGCAGGAAAAATTTGCGGAGCCGTTTAATTTGAGCGGACACGAAATTTATAGTTCGGCGAGCATCGGCATTCTGCATCGTTCGGAAAAACATCTTTCGCCCGAAGATATGATGCGCGACGCGGATACGGCAATGTATCAGGCGAAACGCGCGGGCAAAGCCTGCCACGAAGTTTTCAGCGAAGAAATGCACGAAGATGTCAAAACGACGCTGCAACTGGAAACCGATTTGCGAAAAGCGATTGAGCGCGAAGAATTGAGCGTTTTTTATCAACCGATTTACTCGCTGAAAAGCAACAAAATTCAGGGCTTTGAAGCTCTCGCCCGCTGGCATCATAAAACATTGGGATTGATAACGCCGGACAGATTTATTTCGCTGGCGGAAGAAATTGGTTTGATTGACGCGCTCGGCGAACAGATTCTGCGAAAGGCTTGCCAGCAAGGTCAGATTTTGAAGAAAAACTTCCCTGCCGATTCGCCCTTCACGATGAGCGTCAATCTTTCGTGCAAACAATTCGCCAAGATGGATTTGATCGAAACGATTCACCGCATTTTGAAGGATACGGGATTTTCGCCGCACGAATTAAAACTCGAAATCACCGAATCGGTGTTTTTTGAACATCGTGAAAAAGCGGTCGGAATGCTTCACCGGCTTCGTGATTTGGGCATCGAAATAAACATTGACGACTTCGGCACGGGTTACTCGAATCTCAGCTATCTGATGCAATTGCCGATTTCGACGCTGAAAATTGACCGCTCGTTTATCAGCCCGATTGACGCGGAAGGACACAACCTCGAAATCGTGCAGACGATTTTAACGCTCGCCGACAGTCTCGGCATTAAGGTAATCGCCGAAGGCGTGGAAACCGAAGCGCAAATGGAGCAGTTGAAAAAACTCAAATGCGAAGGAGCGCAGGGTTATTTCTATTCAAAACCGATGAGTTTTGATGATACGAACGAATATCTAAACGGCAACGAGAAAAAAAGCGCGGTCGTTCCGAGCAGCGAATTCAAAGACGTTTCAGTTTTGGCGACGATTCAGTAAAATGGAAAAAGGTAAAAAGGTAAAAGGTTAAACTTTCTTCAGAAGTGCGAAAGTCTAACCTTTTACCTTTTACCTTTTTACCTGACAATTATTTCCTCAGCCAGCCGAAAAGCCCGTGAATCAAAACTTCGCGGTTCGTTTCGTAAATTGCCCGCGTTATCGGAATTGACATCGGGCAGCCTTGAACGCAGTTTTGCGCGTTGCCGCAATTGGTAATGCCGTCTTCCTGCATCAAGCCTTCGAGCCGTTCGTCGCGGTTCATCTTGCCCGACGGGTGCATATTGAAAAGCCGCGCCTGCACAATCGCCTGCGGTCCGACGTAATTGCCGTCGTGATACTGCGGACAGGCTTCGAGACAGCAGCCGCACGTCATACAGCGCGAATAAGCGTAGCGTTCGTGAACCGTTTCCTGCGACATTCGCGGTCCCGGACCCAAATCGTGCGTGCCGTCGAGTTCGACCCAGGCGTGAACTTGTTTGAGATGGTCAAACATCCGCGAACGGTCAACGCGCAAATCGCGGACGTTCGGAAATTTCGACATCGGCTTTAACGAAATCGTATTGCCGCCGCTCGCCAATAATAAATCGTCCACCAGAGCCGAACACGATTGGCGCACGCGCCCGTCAATAACCATCGTGCAAATACCGCACACCTGTTCGAGACAACTCATATCCCAAACCGGCGGCGTGGTTGGTCTGCCGTCCTTCATCACCGGATTTTTGCGAATTTCCATCAGCGCGGAAATGACATTGAGATTTTTGCGATAAGGAATCTCAAAAGTTTCCCAGTGCGCCGCCGCGTCCGGTTTTTCGCGCCGCTGAATTTTAATATCAACCGTTGGCGGCGGATTCGTCAGCCGCTTTTTTTCGTGATGTCCGTTTGTTTCGCTCATAAATTTTCCTGATTAAATTCGATTCGCTGATAAATTTCGTCTAAGGTCAATTCGACTTCGATTGAGGTAAATTTCACCGCGCTTTTCAAACCGATGGTTGCCTGATATTTCCAACTTCCGTCATTTTGTCTGGTAAATTGTTCAATTTTCGCTTTATCCTGCGAGACTAAAATATATTCCTGCAAAAATTCCAAAGTCTGATAAGCGGCAAATTTCTCGCCCCTGTCTTTGGCTTCGGTGCTGTCGGACAAGACTTCGACAATCAAAATCGGATTGGTAACGGTGTCGTTACGTTTCTGATAAAATTTCGGTTCGCCGCAAATTACCAGCACGTCCGGGTAATAAAATTTTCGGTAATTTTCAACTCTGACTTTGACATCAGTTGTCAGCGACCGGCAATTCTGCGTAACTTTATTGCCGATAAACCGATTTACGTTTGAAGTAATTTGGGCGTGATTCAACGAACCTCCCGCCATCGCCACGATTGCGCCATTTTCATATTCGCTCCGATATTCGGCTTGTTCTTCCAAAGCCAGATATTCTTCGGGCGCGTATTTCTTTTTTTTCGGTAACGCCGTCATTTATTGTTCCGTTTCAAATTCAACTAAATCGTAAATTTCCCGTAGAGCCAAGGTTGTTCCGATTGCCGGAAAAGTTACCAGACTGTCCAACCCGATGGTCGCCTGATAAATCCAATTTCCGTCTTCGCGTTTGATATACTGCTCGACCAAAGCCGTTTCCTGCGAAACCAAAACGTATTCGTCAAGCGAAGCCAAACTCTGATACGACAAAAATTTTTCGGCGCGGTCAAAACTCGCCGTGCTTTTGGAAAGAACTTCGACAATCAACTTCGGATTATCAATCGTGTCGCGCCTGTTTTTGTAAAAACTCGGTTTATCGCAAATCAAAGTGATGTCAGGATAAAAAAACTTATTTCGTTTTTTCACCCAAACTTTCATTTCCGACGGAAAAACGCGGCATCTTCCGCGAACTTTTGAACCGAGAAATTCGGTTATGTTCGCTACAATTTGCTGATGGTCAATTTTCGCGCCCGACATTGCGACGATTGCGCCGTTCCAAAACTCGCTTTTGTATTCGGCTTTTTCTTCCAAAGCCAGATATTCTTCGGGCGCATATTTCTTTTTTTTCGGTAATGCCGTCATTTATTGTTCCGTTTCAAATTCGACTAAATCGTAAATATCTTCCAATGAAATTTCCGTTTTTACCGATTCAAAATAAACTTTGCTGTTTAATCCGATAGTCGCTTTATAAATCCAATCTCCATTCGTTTGCCGGTTAAACTGTTGAATCGCCGGTCGGTTCTGCGAAATTAAAACATATTCCTGAAATGACGGTATATTTCGATAAGTCAAAAACTTGTCATTTTTGTCGTATTCTTCAGTGCTTTGTGATAGCACTTCGACCAGCAAAATCGGATTCTCAACAATATCGCGTCTACCTTTGTGAAACTTTCGTTCACCGCAAACGACCGTTACGTCGGGATAAAAAAATGTTCCGGCTGCCTGAACCCAGACTTTCATTTCACTTTGATAAGCCCGGCATTTGCCGCGAAGTTTGTCCGCGAAAAGTTTGGTGGCGTTAAAACTTATCTGAATATGCGCTTCCGTTCCGCCAGCCATTTTGAAAATATAGCCGTTCACATATTCGCTTTTATATTCGGCTTTTTCTTCCAAAGCCAGATATTCGGCGGGCGTGTATTTCTTTTTTTTCGGTAACGCCGTCATTTTTAAGATTTATCGTTTTCGTGAATTTCCAGAAAAGATTCGCCGTCTTTAATTTGCGCGTCTTTTTGATTCACGATATTTTGCCGGTCGGTATTTTCCGGTTTTTGTTCAAAACCTTCCGCCACGAATTGCGTCGCGCCGCCTTCTTTTAACGGCAAACCGGCATCTTTGGCTTCCTGTGCGCCGGCGGCTTTCGCCTTTTTGCCGCTCGAATAATCGCGTTTGCGCGGTTCGATTAAACCGATTTCGACGGCTTCGTAACTTAAAACCGGCGATTCGGCTGACCATTCGGCGATGGTCGTTTTCAGGAATTTTTCGTCATTGCGTTCCGGGAAATCGGGTTTGTAATGCGCTCCGCGCGATTCGTCGCGGTTGAGTGCGCCGAGCGTGATAACCCGCGCTAATTCCAGCATATTCCACAATTGTCGGGCGTGCGGAACGGCTTGCGTCGCCCACAAATTCGAGTCGTTAATCGAAATTCGTTTGAAGCGGTCTTGCAGTTCGGTAATTTTTTCGTCGGTCGCCTTCAAACGGTCGTTATAGCGCACGACGGTTACATTGTCGGTCATCACTTTGCCAAGTTCTTCGTGCAGTTGATATTGATTTTCCTTGCCTTCGTTTTTGATGATTTGTGAATTTATTTCCTGCTGCCGTTTCAATTCCCCCGCGTGAATGCCGTTGGTTGCGGTGTTTTTGCGCTCGACGTTTTTGGCGTAATCAATCGCCGACGGCGCGGCGACGAAGCCGCCATAGACGCAGGAAACCAGCGAGTTTGCGCCCAATCGGTTTGCGCCGTGAATCGAATAATCGCATTCGCCCGCCGCGAAAAGTCCGGGAATATTCGTGCGCTGTTCAAAATCAACCCATAAACCGCCCATCGAGTAATGAACGCCGGGAAAAATTCGCATCGGAACGTAGCGCGGGTCGTCGCCGACAAACATTTCGTAAATTTCCAGAATCGCGCCGAGTTTTTCCGTCAAAACCGCCGCCGGAATATGCGTTAAATCAAGATAAACCTGATTTTCCCCGTTCACGCCGCCGCCTTCGATGCAGACTTGAAAAATCTCGCGCGTCGCAATATCGCGCGGCACGAGATTGCCGTAAGCCGGATATTTTTCTTCGAGAAAATAATTGCGTTCGGCATCGGGAATATCCTTCGGAGCGCGTTTGTCCTGCGGGTCGCGCGGGACCCAAACTCTGCCGCCTTCGCCGCGAGCCGATTCGCTCATCAAACGCAGTTTATCTTCGCCCGGAATCGAAGTCGGGTGAACCTGTATAAATTCGCCGTTCGCATATTTCGCGCCCTGCTGATAGCAAGCCGAAACCGCGCTGCCCGTGCAGGTTTGCGAATTGGTTGATTTGCCGAAAACCATTCCCGGTCCGCCGGTCGCCATAATCACGGCATCGGCGTTAAACGCTTTGAGTTCGAGCGTCTGCAAATTCATCGCAATCAAACCGCGACAAACCTGATGGTCGTCCAAAATTAACGACAGCATTTCCCAACCTTCAAATTTATTGACTTTGCCCGCAGATTCGTATTTGCGAACCTGCTCGTCGAGCGCGTATAAAAGCTGCTGTCCGGTCGAAGCCCCGGCAAACGCCGTCCGATGATGCAGCGTTCCGCCGAACCGTCGGAAATCGAGCAAACCTTCCTGCGTCCGCGAAAACGGAACGCCCATCCGGTCGAACAAATAAATAATCTGCGGAGCCATTTCGCACATTTGTTTGACCGGCTTTTGATTCGCCAAAAAGTCGCCGACATAAACCGTATCGTCGAAATGTTTGAAAGTCGAATCGCCCTCGCCCTTCGTGTTGACCGCGCCGTTAATGCCGCCCTGAGCGCAGACCGAATGCGAACGCTTCACGGGAACGACCGAAATCATATCTACGTCGTGTCCTTGCTCGGCGATTTTCATCGCTGCCGCCAAACCCGCCAGACCGCCGCCGACAATCGCTATTTTTAATCCGTTTGATGCCATAATCTAATTTTAATAAACCTCGTCGTGTGTTCCGATGGTCAATAAAAGAATTGCTTCCGCATTCTCGAATTGAACGATTTTGAAGACTATTCTTAAATCGTATGCCGCCGCGCAAGCCCAATTCCCTTCCAGTTTCCCTTTCAATTTATGCGTTTTCAAAGCAGGATGAAAAACATCCGTTTCTAAAAGTTTCAATGTCTTTCCGACGCTTGCTTTCACGCTCGAATCCTTTTTGAGCAATCGTTTAATCTTTCGGTCAAACGTCGGCGAGAACAACATTCTCACGATGAAATCTCCCGCATAATTTCATCCGCCGTCATCGGCTTACACAAACCCTGTTCAAATTCTTGCTTCGCACATTCAACTTCATATTGTATTTGATTTCGGCGATGCTCAACCAAACGATGCTGCAAAATATCAACTAAGGTTTCCTTTTCGTCAACTGTAAAATTTTCAATAGTTTCTAAAACTTCCGCAAATGTTGTCTGCATATTTACCTCGCTTGCCAACTGCCGACAATTGCCGGTTTTAATTTAATGCCGTAATTTCGCTTTCAACCGAAACTGCTCAAACTTAAAATTTCCCTGAAGCATTCGGCTCGACGATGCCTTTTTTCTCGGCTTCCTCGCAAAACGCCGACGGCAGCAAGCCGCATTTTTTGTTAAAGGCAACCATCGCGTTGATGCCGACCGCCGAAAGGAAAAAAGCCAGCCCGACCGAGGCGTAAAGTGCCATTTTCTGCGCCCGTTCGCCGATTAAAATGCCCCAGTCAACCGCGAATAAAAAGAAGCCGTAAGCCAGATGCCACGCCGTCGCCGTAACGCCCAAAACGTATAAAGTAAAAACCCAGGTGATTTGAAATTCTCGCTGAACAATCGCAAACGATTGGTCGGCGTTACCGGCAATCGGCGTTAAATTCAATCCCGGAATCATTCCGAAACGAAAATTCAAGATATGAAAAATCAGAAAGAAGAAAAGAAAAACGCCGGTTACGCGCTGGAAAATATAAAACCAGTTACGCCCGTAACCGTAATTCAAACCGTTCGGACGCGCTTCCGCTGAAATATAAATTCCATAAACCGAATGAAAAAGCAGCGGCAGAAAAATTCCGAAAATCTCGATAAACAGCAGATACGGAATGTGATGAATGTCGGCGACCGCCTCGTTAAAAACATCTGCCCCGCTCATCGCCTTCGAGTTGGTGAACATATGAACGAAAAAAAATGCGCCGAGCGGCACGATGCCAGTCAACTGATGCAGTTTTCGCATCAAGAAGGTTTTGCTGATTTTGATAGCCATAACTGGTTGTTAGATTTGCGATTTATAATTTGAAATTCTAAGTCGAAATCCGTAGTTCAGCAATCTTAAAATTTACAATTTGATTATACGGCTTATTAGATGGATATTCTTTAATAAGATAAAATGAATTCGCTTGCGAAAAGTATGTAGATAAACTTATTATTACAGTTATCAGTTATCAGCAGGGAATTGTTAATTGTTGACTGATAACTGATAACTGATAATTGAATTATGCACATTGAGACGTTAAAAGTATTTGTTGACCTTGTTGATATGCAGAGTTTTTCGCTGGCGGCGGAGCGCAATTTCGTTACGCAGTCGGCGGTCAGCCAGCAGATTCGGACGCTCGAAGAAAAATTCAAACGCCGACTTTTAGAGCGTGTGCGCGGGCGGCGTGAAGTCAGTTTGACGAGTGCCGGGGAAGTTTTTTACCGCGAATGTAAAAATGTGCTGGCGAGTTACGACGTGCTTCAGGAAGGAATGCGCGGGCTGGTCGGCAAAATCAGCGGCACGGTCAAAGTGGCGACGGTTTATTCGGTCGGACTGCACGAATTACCGCCGAAAGTCCGGGAATTTATGTCGAAATTTCCGGCGGCGAAAATTGATTTGGAGTATTCGCGGACGACGCGCGTGGTGCGCGATGTTTTGAGCGGCGCGGTCGAACTCGGTGTCGTCGCGTTTCCCGAACCGCGACGCGGCTTGACGATTGTGCCGATGGCGAGCGACCGTTTGGTTTTGATTTGCCCGCCCGACCACGAGTTTGCCGAACGCGAAGAAATAAAAGTGACCGAATTGCAGGGACGCGATTTCGTCCTGTTCGAGCGCGACATTCCGACGCGCAAGGCGACCGATAAAATCTTAAAATCCTACGGCGTGGAAATTCGTAAAGCCGCCGAATTCGACAATATCGAAACCATCAAACGCTCGGTCGAAGTCGGTTTCGGTTTGGCAATCGTGCCGCATCCGTCGGTGATGGACGAAGAAAGAAACAACCAATTATGCGTTATCGAATTCGCGGAGAAAGATTGGATTCGTCCGGTCGGCGTGGTTTATCGAACTGACCGAGCGCTTTCGATTGCGGCGAAAAAATTCGTGCAGCTGCTCGAAAACCAAACTTAAAAAACTTAGATAAAGTTATGCAGTTGAACGGAATAAGAATAAAAGAGATGTCAATCGGTCAGCGACATATTATTTTCGTCCGAACAGCGAATAGTTGGAAGGTGCATATGTTCGCTGTTCAGTATCAACTATTCGCTGTTCAATCGGTAAAATGTCGTTTCCGTCCGGCTAAATTCTAAAAATAATAAATTGCAAATTATAATTTTATCTTTTTCGGCTGACAAAAGAATTTCTTTTCACCCAAAATCGCCACGGTTTTTCGGCGTATTCTTCGGCGTAATCAATGCCGATTCGTCTGCCTGAAACGATTTCCGTATCCGCGACGTCTTCGCCTTCTTCGAGCCAAATTTTTTCGCCGAGCAAATCTTCGTTATTAAAACTTCGGTCAATGCCGAGCGCGAGGCAAAGTTTGCCGGGACCGGAAGTTAGGTTTTGGTCTTTCATCTTCAGCCCGCGTCTTTCCCTCATTATCTCGACATTTTCAAGCGGTTCGACGGCGCGAATCAGAATCGCGTGCGGTGTGCCGATTTCACCGGCGACGACGTTAAATTGAAAATACATTCCGTAAATAAAAAAGATATAAACCGTGCCGCCGACGGCGAACATCGTTTCGGTGCGATTCGTGCGGCGGTTGCCGTAGGAATGCGCGGCTTTGTCGGCGATGCCGAGATACGCTTCGGTTTCGACGATTCTCCCTGAAACTCGCTCGCCGTTTTCGGTCGGAACGACGAGCGTTTTGCCGAGCAAACCCCGCGCAATTTGCAGAGTGTCGGCGCGAGTGT
>JAJAYR010000010.1 GCA_026786155.1 Pyrinomonadaceae bacterium | reverse complement strand
TAGTTAATCTAAGAAAAAATCGAAAATGATTGACAGCGAAATAAAATTAAACAATGGAGAAAATACATTTATGCCGGATGAAAGAGATGTTGCCCAAGACAAAAGGGCTTTAGAGCAAAACGAAAGAGAGGGAACAACTGCCGAATTGGAAGGCAAACATCCTGAACACGCGCCGCCGCCCGGACAAAAAATACCGCAAGAACACGTTGATAAAGACTCGATTGACGAAAGCGGCAATTTGATTCACGACGACGGCAAAGACGAAAACGACGCGAAATAGTTTTGTTGAGGAGTGAAGAAAAGCGTTAAGGTTACAAAACCTTAACGCTTTTCTTTTTGAAAAATTTTTGACTAAATTGACGAAGCGAGTTTTTCCAAACCGGCTGTGACATCTTTTCCGAGATGCACGCGCAATGCCCGGCGTTCTCTGTCGAGCAAAACCTGAAAATCACCCCTCGACTGTGCCGATTTGACCGTGCCGAAAGTATATTTTTGGTTGGGAACCGGCAAATCCTCCCGGTCTTCCGAGGTGATTTGCAAAAACACGCCGTTATTCGCGCCGCCTTTGTAAGCCTGTCCGGTCGAATGCAGAAAGCGCGGTCCGAATCCTAAACAAGTCGCCACGTGTTCGTTTTCCAAAACTTTTTCGCGGATCTTTTGTAGAATTTCCTGAGTTTCGGCATTCATTTCGACGTAGGCGAGCAGCGCGAAATAATCATTTTCCCGCAAATTTAAAAGATGCGCTTCGAGAAGCTCGGCGATTGATTTTTCTTCCACCGCGCCGCTCAATTCTTCGGCATATTGCTCGCTCGTGAAAAGTTTGATGCCGTCGGCTTCGTAAAACGGCTGTTCGTCGGGAAGTTCGCCTTTTTGTTCGTATTCTTCGGTTAATTTTTTCGCTTCGATTTTCGCCGATTCGACATCCGGCTGGTTGAACGGGTTGATTTTCATTATCGCTCCGGCGACGGCGGTCGCAAATTCCCAGCGGAAAAATTCCTGTCCGAGATTCATTTTGTCGGCGAGTTCAATTCTGATAACCGGATGACCGGCTTTTTCGAGCGCGGTTAATTCTTCAGCGATTTCATCGGCAGAATCTTTTAATTTCAAATGAACGAAAATGCGGTCGTCGCCGTAAATTTCCGCGCCCCGAATCGGTTCGCGGTCAACCGGAATTATCGAAACGTCGTCTTTGCCGGTTGATTCGGCGATTAGTTGTTCGAGCCACGCGCCGACATCGGAAATCTCTTGGGAAGTGAAAATCGTTAATTTATCGCGCCCGTTCGTCTGACAAACGCCGAGAATCGTTCCCAAAATCGCGCCCGGATTTTCGCCCGGAATTTCATTCTTACAAGCCGCAACCATTTCAGCGGCGCGGGTTAAAAATTCTTCGACATTTAAATCCATCGCCGCGCCCGCCGCCATTCCGAACGGCGAAAGCGCGGAAAATCTGCCGCCGACTTCCGGGTTGCCGTAAAAAATCTTTCTAAAATTACCGGCTTCGGCGACCGTCTGCATTTTTGAATTCGGGTCGGTGATAGCGACGAAATGTTTTCCGGCGTTACCTGCGCCGACGGTTTCGGAAACGCGCTCGAAAAAGTATTGTTTGAAGGTGTTCGGCTCAAGCGTCGAACCGGATTTGCTGGCGACGATAAACAGCGTTTTCGCCAAATCAATTTTCGATTCGAGCGTTTTTATCTGCGCGGGAACGGTCGAATCTAAAATATAAAACTGCTTTTTGCCGAAAGTTTCCGCCAGCACTTCGGGACACAGCGACGAGCCGCCCATTCCGAGCAGAACGACTGATTCAAATGCCCGCGCATCTTCGGCAAACTCTTTATATTCGGCGACTTTAGCGAGTTCGGCAGCAACCGAATCAAGCCAGCCGAGCCATTTCGCCTCGTCTGTGTTTGTCCAAACGCTCGCGTCCTTTTTCCAAATTCGTGCGATTTTGTCTTCCTTTTGCCATTCGTCAAATTTTGTTTGAACGGCAATTTCCAAATTTTCCGGCAGTAAATAAGTTAATTGGTTTAGCATAAAAATAATTTAGCACAAAGAAAAATTCAACCATAACAAATGAATTCCAAACTCAAATTTTGCCTGATTCGATTGTTTGTCGGGCGATTTTGCCGAGCGCGTGAACGAAATGATTAAAACCGGCAAAGCGTTTGTCGCTGGTAAATCCTTTTTGATAGCGGGCGTAAATTTGCTGGCAGATGACGGCGATTTTGAACGTGCCGAAGACGTAATAAAAGAGCAAATCGGAAACGTCGCGCCCGGATTTTTCGGCGTAAATTTCCGCCAACTCGCGGTGCGTAAAATTCTTCATCAGAATTGCCGGATTTGCGGGCAGAGCGAACATTTCCGGCGGCGCGTCCGGCGGCATCCAATAGCCGAGCGTCGTTCCAAAATCCATCAGAGGCTCGCCGACGGTCGTCATTTCCCAATCTAAAACCGCCGTGATTTCGGTTAAATTTTCGGGATTGAGCATCACGTTGTCGAATTTATAATCGTTGTGGACGAGCGTCGCGCCGTTCGATTCGGGAATGTCGGCGTTGAGCCATTCGATGGCTTTTTCCAATTCTGAATGTTCATCGGTTTTCGCGTTGAAATAGCGTTTCGTCCAGCCTTCGACTTGCCGCCGCGCGTAACCTTCGGGTTTTCCGAGTGCGTCCAAACCGATTTTTTTGTAATCGAGCGCGTGCAGTTCGACCAGATTTTCAATAAAAGATTCGATGACTTTTCGCTGTAAATCTATTGAATTTTCTAAAATTTCGGGCGCGTCGCCGCGCATAATCAAACCGCGACGGCGTTCCATTAAATAAAATTCCGAGCCGATAACTGCCGCGTCGTCGGAATAAATCAAAGGCTTCGGCGCGGGCTGATAAACGGCGGAAAGTTTCGATAAAACATCGAATTCACGTTTCATATCGTGCGCCGATTTGACCGTGTTGCCGAACGGCGGACGGCGCAGAACGTATTCGCCGCCGCCGATTTTTATCAGATAAGTTAAATTTGAACTTCCCGCCGGAAACTGTGAAATCTCGATTTCGTCGGTTTTAACGCCGAGATTTTCGCGCAGAAATGTTTGCAGATGAACTTCGTTTAATTCTTCGCCCGTTCTTACTTTTTCGGTGCCGCGGCTCATAAAATTTGTGGGTTATCGTGAACTTAGAACCTTCGGAATAGATGAGAGATAATAGATGACGGATGAGAGATAAAACCGGGAAACAATCTATCAGTTATCATCTGTCATCTGTCATCTATTCCGAAGTAAATTGTTGGCAAAATTCTTCAACCTAAAAATTAAAACTCTACCGACAGGAATTTATTGCGAAACTTTTATCTATTTCGTTTCCTTGAGCAATTTCTCGATCATTTCTTCGAGATTCGCGCTTTCTTCCGCGCCCGCGCCGATGCCGATGTAGCGAATCACGCCGTCCCGGTCAAGGAGAATCGTTGTCGGATAAGCGTTAATATCGTATTTCGCGGTGTCTTCGCCGCGTTTGGAAACGGCGAAACCGTATGGCAATTTATGTTTTTTTCTGAATTCGCCCAAAAAATCCATCTCTTGCAGCGGTGTCATCTTTTTGCCGTCGGCTTCGCCGTAAAATTGTGTTACGCCGACGATGGTAAATCCTTCGGGGCTGTATTTTTTATGCCATTCACGAAGTCGCGGAAACGTCGAGATGCACGGTCCGCACCACGTCGCCCAAAAATCGAGCAGCACGACTTTGCCGCGCATTGATTCGAGCGTCGCCGCGTCTTGTCCGAGCCATTCTTCGACGTTTAATTCGGGCGCGGCAGCGGCGTTTTTATAGGATTCGACTTTTTGCATCAGCTTCTTTTCGGAAAAACCGCTGCCGCTGACGACCGTCATCGTCTTGCGGTAAAGTTGGGCGGACGGAATGGTGAACGATAAGGCGCGGCTTTCGGCTAAAACTTCCAGAGCGCGGTCGGAATTTTTAGATTTGCGATAACTCAAAGCCAAAATTTCTACGAGGCTGCCGTATAATTCCATTTTCGCGCGTCGTTCCGCCAGAGTTTTAGCTTCGAGTGCCTTCAAATTATCGAACGCGCTCTGCCCGTATTTGACGGCTTCGTCATATTTACCGTCTTTGTAAAAGGAAATCGCCAAACTTTGTTCAATCGTTGGACGCTGGGTCGGCTCAAACGGCTCGCCTTTGAGCCACGCCTGAAAAGTTTGTTCGGCATCGGCGAATTGTTTCTGTTTGGCGGCGAGAATGACGATGTAACTGCGGGCGGACTGAATCGCGTCGCCTTTGGTTTCAGGCGGATATTCGGCGAGAAATTTTTTCATCGCTTCGACGGTTTTCGGGTCGCTGCCCGCCAGACTATAAAGCGAACCGAGATAATAAAAATCCGTGCCTTTCAAATCGGCACGCGCCGCCAGTTCCGCCGCGTATTTTTTGGCGAGCGATTTCTGCTCCTGCGCTAAACCTTCGCGTTTTTCGGCATCAACTCTTTTGCCTTGACCGGCGATTTCCTTGGCTTTGACCTTGATGTAATCCGACGTTTCCTTGTAGATTTCCGCCGCCGGACGATTTGGCATTTGGGCGACGGCAAGCGAGACGGCGAAAAATAGGCTTAATATAACCGAACAAAACCGGCAGCCGAGGTTTCTTTTTGACGTTTTCATATGTTTTTCTCCTGAAAGATTTATTTGAAGCGAATAATTTTTGGTTCTACTGAAAAAAGTCGAGCAGAACAATGTTCTGAAAGTTGTCGTGTTGGTATTCTATGCTAACCTTTAGCTAAAAATTTATGAATTTCAATTATTCAACGAAAACGCGCGAACTGCAACAGAAATTGCAGCGGTTTATGGATGAAAACGTCTATCCGAACGAAAAAGCCTTTCAGGACGAGATAAATTCCGGCGACCGATGGCAGCCTTCGGAATTGATTGAAGATTTGAAAACGAAAGCGCAGGCGGAAAATTTGTGGAATTTGTTTTTGCCGGAAATCTCCGGTTTATCGAATTTGGAATATGCGCCGCTCGCCGAAACGATGGGCAGAGTCATCTGGTCGTCGGAAGTTTTTAATTGCTCCGCGCCCGATACGGGAAATATGGAAGTTCTGGAACGCTACGGCACGGAAGCGCAGAAAGATGAATGGCTGAAACCGCTTTTAGATGGTGAAATCCGTTCGTGTTTTGCGATGACCGAGCCGGATGTCGCATCGTCAGACGCGACGAATATCAAAAGTTCGATTGTCAGAGACGGCGATTCTTACGTCATCAACGGGCGCAAATGGTGGTCAACCGGCGGCGGCGACGCTCGCTGCAAATTGGCGATTTTTATGGGCAAAACCGATGAAAACGCCGAAAAACATCGTCAGCAATCAATGATTTTAGTGCCGATGGACGCGGACGGCGTGAAGGTCGAACGAGTTCTAAATGTTTTCGGTTACGACGACGCGCCGAACGGACACGCGGAAATTTCGTTTGAAAATGTGCGCGTTTCGGCGGCAAATTTGCTTTTGGGCGAAGGTCGCGGCTTTGAAATCGCGCAGGGTCGGCTCGGTCCCGGACGAGTTCATCATTGTATGCGAATGATTGGAGTTGCTGAACGGGCGCTTGAATTGATGACGAAACGCGCTCAACAAAGGGAAACTTTCGGCAAAAAATTGAGCGAGCAGGGCGTAATAAAACAATGGATTGCTGAGGCGCGAATGGCAATCGAACAAGCGCGGCTGCTGGTT
>JAJAYR010000009.1 GCA_026786155.1 Pyrinomonadaceae bacterium | reverse complement strand
GACCAGTTATGACGGCGTGGCTTAGAGCTATGAAGGCGACCGCGCGAACGATTTTTATGTCAATTTCAATCAATTAAGCAACAATCAATTGCGAGTCGTGAGCCGCGTTTATCTGGAAAACAGCAACGAAACTATCACGGTGGCGAGCGTTTATGACAAAACCAGCGAAACGGCTGATTTATCAATAAACGGCAATCAGAATACCGGCGGCGGTAATATCAATGATTACATAATCGCCAATAACACGAGATTATCGGCGGCTTTAAGAACTCCGATTTCGACCAAAGTCAGTCAGAACGGCGACCGTTTCCAGATGGAAGTTACCGCGCCGTCGCAGTATAACGGCGCGATTATCGAAGGACGAGTCGCCAAAACCGAGCGTTCGGGACGAGTTTCGGGCAGAGCGAATGTGTCGCTGGAATTCGACACGATTCGGCTTCGCAACGGGCAGACGTATCGCTTCAGCGGAATCGTTGACGACGTAACATTAGCCAACGGTGAAAAAGTTACGGTTAATAATGAAGGAACGGTGCGCGACAATAATCAAACGACGAAGACCGTTACTCGTGCCGGAATCGGCGCGGCTCTCGGCGCGTTAATCGGCGCGATTGCGGGCGGCGGACAGGGCGCGGCAATCGGCGCGGGTGTCGGCGCGGGCGCGGGCGCGGGTTCGGTTATTTTGCAGGGACGCGATGACATCGAACTCGGCGAAGGAACGACGTTTTCGATTACGGCATCAGCACCGAATAACGGCGGCTCGAATCGCTAGTTTTAATCGAATTAAAAACGAAAAAAGGTGAGAGAACGCGCTCACCTTTTTTCGTGAAATCATACAAAGCGATGTTCTGTTATCATACGTCGCGTTGAAATTATTCGTATTCAATTCTGTAAAATCACAAATTTTCCGCACTCCGAATCTGGCACAGCGATTGAATAAAAGTCAATCGGGTAATTAAACTACCTTCAGAATTTACGAACAAGGGGCAGGTTAATCGGGACTTTCTTGCAGCATTTTAGAAATCTCCAAAATTTCGAGCGAAGGAAAGTCCTGATTTTTAATTTAACACCGAATATGCAAAGCGAAACAAAACAAAATCAGGAAAAAGTGCCGAACGTCAATCAGGAAGGCTGGAACATCGCGCAAGTGGCGGAAGAATCTACTAACAAACCTTCGGATGAAATGGTGCGCGAAGTTTTGCGCGGCGATGAATCCAAAGGCGATGCCGATGAACGCGATGTCGTCGGAAGCGTTGACTCCAATGAAACTCCGCAAGGGCGCGAAGAAGCGAAAAAAGACGAAACAAGGAGCGATTCGTAAAAATGGTTGACAACAAACTCGCGCCGGAAGAAGCCCAGCGCATCGCCAATTACGAGGCGATAAAATCGGGCGTGAAATCGGAAGTCGGCGGAGAAATCGCCGCCGAAGCCACTCGTCCGACCATCGGCGAATCCGAAAGAATTGACCACATCGCCGGAAATATGCGCCGGAAAGCGGTCAGCGAAGTCGTCGAAACCGAACGCGAAGTCGAGCGCGGACGGGCATTAGCGCGAGTTTCGCAAATCGTTGATTATGTGTTCTTCGTCATCTACGGACTTTTAACCGTTCGTTTGCTGCTGGAATTATTTGCCGCCAAGGAAAGCGCGGGTTTCGTCAAAATTATCAAATCGGCGACCGGACTTTTATACGCGCCTTTTCAAGGGATTATGCCGAGTCCTACCAAAGACGGCTTTACATTGGCGTTGCCGATTATCGTCGCGCTCGTCGTTTATATGCTCGTGCATTTTGCTGTTAACGGTTTATTGAGAATCTTCGCGCATCGCAAAACGGCGATTTAAATATATGACAGCAGCACTTCAAAAAAACGATCTCGTTGATAAATTGCCGGTTCTGACGAGAATCGCGCTGGCGGACAAAGCGGCGGCGCAGGAATGTATTGATGTCTATGGCGCGATGATCTGGACATTGGCGAAACAGTTCACGGATTCAACTGAAGCGGCTGAACGCGCCGTGCAGGAAATTTTCATTGACATCTGGAAAAACGCGGCGTTTTGTGATTTGACAGTTTCCGACGAAGAAATTTGGATTGCGCTGATTGCCCGTCGCCGTTTGACTGAATACTCGACGGAAACCGCTTTTCACACGCCGACGAGTTCCGCCGCTCGCATTATACCGAATCAAAATAGCGGAATCGTGGCGTAAAAACAATTACTGTTTATTCAAACAAACCCGGCGCGTCCGATCTCTTCAGCAAATTATTCAGCCCGAAATGTTCGTAGGCGAGGCGCGTTACCATTCGCCCGCGCGGTGTGCGATTCAAAAATCCGGTTTGAATCAGATACGGCTCGATAATTTCTTCAATCGAGTCTCTTTCTTCGTTGATAGCGGCGGAAATCGTCCCTAGACCGACCGGACCGCCGTCGAATTTTTCGATAATCATCAAAAGCATTTTCCGGTCAACTTCGTCCAAACCATAAACATCAACTTCCATCCGATTGAGCGCGTCCTGCGCGACCGCTTCGGTAATTTTCCCGTCGTAATCAACTTCGGCGTAATCACGAACGCG
>JAJAYR010000008.1 GCA_026786155.1 Pyrinomonadaceae bacterium | reverse complement strand
TCCCGAAACCGTTTTCGCGGAAATCCAATCTCATTACGCGGAAGTTTCTCATTTGACCGACACGCTCGAAGCGGGCGAATTTTCCGAGTTAAAAGATGAAATGGAAATCGAATTTGCGAGCGGCGTGTTAAAGGTTCTGCACACGCCCGGACACACGCCCGGCTCGTGTTCGTTTTTGCGCGAAGCCAATCGC
Source organism: Pyrinomonadaceae bacterium (assembly GCA_026786155.1). Lineage (GTDB taxonomy): Bacteria > Acidobacteriota > Blastocatellia > Pyrinomonadales > Pyrinomonadaceae. The sequence continues at coordinate 3,222 of JAJAYR010000008.1, read as the reverse complement.
ACTTTAATTGCGGGCGACACGATCTTAAAACGCCTCACGCCGAATCCGATTATCGCGCCCGACCCATTCGATAAAACGAAACGCTTTAAATCTTTGGGCGAATATCTCGTCAGTCTGGCGAAAATTAAAAACTGTGCGCCGACGTTAATTTACGGCGGACACTTTGAGCCGATTGACGATTTCGACGAGATTTTCAATCGTTACATTCGCGCCATTGACGAACGGCAGAAAAGTGTCATTGAACTCGTTTCAAAAGTCGGCGCGACGGCTTTTGAAATCGCCGAAAAACTTTTCCCCGACGCGATGAACCAGAACTTTCACCGCTTTCTCGCCGTCAGCGAAACCGTCGCTCATCTCGATTACGCCGCATCGGAACATAAAATCACGGTCGAGTTAAAAGACGCGGTGGAAATTTATCGCCCGGTTTAGACTTCGCGCGAAATCAGTTCACACGCCATTTTGCCCGACAGCAAAACCAGCGGCATTCCGCCGCCCGGATGCGTCGCACCGCCGACGAAATATAGATTTTTGACGTTTTTGGCGCGATTTGGAACGCGCCAGAACGCCGAGAAAATGCCGTTTGACGAAACGCCGTAAATCGAACCGCGATTCGTTCGATATTTCTTTTCAAAATCGGCGGGCGTGATGATACGCTCGAATTCGATTGATTTTTCCAAATCCTCCAAACCGAAATTTTCCAGCTTTTTGATTATCAAATCGCGGTAATTTTTCGCTTCGATTTGCCAGTCGGTTTTCTCGCTCGTGTAAGGCGCGTTGACTAAAACGAAAAGATTTTCGCAGCCGTCGGGCGACTGCGTTTCGTCGGTGCGCGAGGTCGCGCAAATGTAAATTGTCGGATTCATCGCCGGTCGCAAATCTTTGAAAAGCGCGTCGAATTCAGCTTTGTAATCGTCCGAGAAAAAAATGTTATGATGCGCCAGTTGCGGAAATTTTTTCTTCACGCCCAAAAGCAAAACGAAACCGCTGCACGACGGTTCGCGCCTCTCTAATTTTTTACTGAAAAACTTTTCGTCGAGCAAGTTTCGATAAGTTTCAATCGCGTCGGAGTTGGCGACGACGAAATCACTTCGCAAAGTTTCGCCGTTTTCCAGAAGAACGCCGACGGCTTTTTCGTTTTCGACGATTATCTTTTCGACGGCGCAATTCAGACGGATTTTTACGCCCGATTCATCGGCTAATTTCGCCAATGCCTGCGGAATTTCGTAAATTCCGCCGCGCACATACCACGCGCCCAGACCGAATTCGACGAACGGCACGAGCGCGAAAGTCGCGGGCGTTTCGTAGGGCGACGAGCCGTTGTAAGTAGCGAAACGATTAAATAATTGCCGCAGTTTTTCCGATTGAAAATAACCGGCGTTGTGTTTATCCAGAGTTTTCAGCGAAGAAATGGCGAGCAAATCCTTGAGATATTTCGGGCGCAGCAGTTTCGGCAAATCGTTTAAACTGTGCGCGAGAAAAGTTTTTTCGGCAATCTCGTATTTTCGCTGTGAATCGGCGAGATACCTTGCGAAATTTCCGACATCGGGCGGCGCGATGCGTTCGATTTCCCTTTCGGTTTTTTCGATGTTCGAGGAAGCGTCGAAAACAGTTCGGTCAGTCCAAAAATACCGGCAAATCGGGTCGAGCGCGACGATTTCCAAATAATCTTCCAGACGTTTTCCGCAAAAGTTAAATAAATCTTCAAAAACGTGCCGCATCGTCAAGAGAGACGCGCCCGTATCGAATTTATAACCGTCGGCTTCGACCGAATTAACTTTGCCGCCGACGGTTTCGTTTTTCTCCGAAACGGTAACGTCAAAGCCGGATTTTGCCAGTCTAATCGCGGCGGAAAGTCCGCCCAAACCCGCGCCGATAACGATGACTTTTTTCATCAGTCAATTTTACCGCAATTTGATTTTACAAACGCGGCTGAAAATAATTTTTGCTATTTTTCGTGGTTGAAAATCCGTCATAGAAATATTTATTGATTAGCTGTTTATTCGATTAAGCTATTTTTGCGGTAAAAAAATCGTGATAGAATGCGTAAGCAGCAATTGCCGCCCGGATTTGACCGAAACTAAAAAGGTATTGATAAAATAAAATATGAAATTCTGCCCGGTTTGCAAAACCAGTTACGACGAGGAAATCCTGCGTTTCTGCACCAAAGACGGTACGCCGCTGGTCGAAGACGCGCAGCCGAATTTTACGGCGCTGCCGAGCCGCGACGATTTGGGCGAAGATACCGTTATCCGCCGCAAAACTCCGCCGCTGCCGATTCCTTCGACCGCGCAGCCCGTTCCCGATTTTGACGACGAACCCGAACGCATCTCGTCGCCGCGCATCGTGATTCCGATGTCGGACGAAGCGATTGCCGAAGCACCGCCGCCGCGCCGCCGCGAAGCTGTGCGGACGATGACGACCGACTCGATTCGCCGCCAGCCGCCGAAGGAATCGAGTACGACGATGGTCGTCGCGCTGACGATTTTGGGAACGATTGTGCTTTTAGGTTTGGGCGGCGGAGTTTTCTGGGCTTTGAGCAATCAAGATTCCGATTCAAATCAAAACGCCAATTACAACACGAACTTAAATTCGCTCGACATCAACCTCAACACCAATCTCAGCGTCGCCAATTCGCTGGCTGATTTTAGTTCGAGCGTCAATGCTAGTCTCAACGCTAATACCAATTCAAACGTCAATTCAAACGTCAACGCCAATTTGAAAACGCCGACACCGACGAAAACGCCGACTCCAACGCCGACGATAAACGCCAACATCGGCACGAACATCAACGGCGCGACTAACTCGAATTCCAACTTATCGCCGCTGCCTTCAGTTACCGAAACTCCGACGGCGCGACCGACCGCGACACCTTCGCCGCGTCCGTCGCCGCCGGAAAATCAGCCGCCGCCATCAAATCGTCCGGTCAACGCGGGCATTTTAAACAGCCGCGCCGTTAATTTGCCGAAGCCCGCTTACCCGCCGAATGCCAAACAAATGCGGGCGGAAGGACAAGTTGCCGTGCAGGTTTCGGTTGACGAAGCGGGCAACGTAACTGCCGCCAGAGCGACCAGCGGCAACCCGCTGCTCCGCGCCTCCGCCGAAGCCGCTGCGCGTCAATCGAAATTCAATCCGATACGAATCAACAATCAACCCGTTCCGGTCAACGGCATCGTGCTTTATAATTTTGTAAATCAGTAAGGTTTCAGGTTCAAGGTTCAAGAT
>JAJAYR010000007.1 GCA_026786155.1 Pyrinomonadaceae bacterium | reverse complement strand
GTGTGCCAGCCGCCCGCGTTTATCGTTTTCGCGCCGTATTTGAGCATTTTCCCGCCCGCCAGAATTGCGGCGATTTTCGGATGCGTCTTAAACTTTTGAAATTCGGCGTGCGGGTCAATCAGCGGGTCGAGATAATCCAATCCGGTAACGTAACCGATGCTGATGACGTTATTTTTCATCCCGTAAATCCAGCCGCCGCCGTAAGTTTTCGTATCCGAAGGAAAACCTAAAGTGTGAACGACGCGCCCTTCTTCAAAATTCCCCGCCGGAACTTCCCAGAGTTCCTTCACGCCCAAAGAAAAAACCTGCGGTTCACTGCCTTCGTCCAAGCCCAAACGCTGAACCAACTGCTTCGCCAGCGAGCCGCGCGAACCTTCGCCTAAAACCGTAATTTTCGCCAGCAGGTCAACGCCCGCTTCAAAATTCCCTTTCGCCTCACCGTCTTTGCCGATGCCTTTGTCGCCCGTGCGAACACCGATGACGGCATCCGTTTCGTCGTAAATTATTTCCGCGCCGGGAAATTCGGGAAAGATATTGATGCCCGCTTCCTCGCATTTTTCGCCGAGCCATTCGCACATTTTGCTCAACGAAATAATATATTTGCCGTGATTTTGGAGCGGCGGCGGCGTAATCGGCGACGCGAATCCGCGTTTTTCGGTCAGATACCAGAACGCATCGCTCTCGACCGTCGAATCAACCGGACAACCCTGTTCGAGAAAATCCGGCATCAATTCACGAAGGGCAATCGGGTCCATTACTGCGCCCGATAAAATATGCGCCCCGACGTTCGAGCCTTTTTCGATAATTCCGATTTCGAGTTCGCCGATTGGATTGCCGGCTTTTCTGCCGAGCGCGACGAGTTCATCGTGTTCCTTAACCGCATTTTTCAGATGCAGAGCCGCCGCCAGATTCGCCGGTCCCGCGCCGACGAAAACCACGTCCATTTCGAGTTGTTCGCGTTCAATCATAATTGTTTTCAGTAAATGAATAACCGTTCAGTTTCTCTCAGAGTATAGCAAACTTAGAGTTGTTATAGCCAATTTACGAAAAGGTTTGGAAGTTAATTATTAACTTCCAAACCTTTTTGAGAATAGTTATTTTTACTTTGATTCAACTCGGTCCTTGGTTTTCGGGAAAAGCGTTCGCGTCGGCAATCTCCGCAGATAAAAGTTTTTCTTTATAACTCGCCGGAAGCGAACGAACTTTTTTGTTTTCGTCGGTTACGAGATGGAGAGTTTCGCCTTCGGCAAGCAAAACGTCGTCAGCAGCGCGGTAAATTTCGTAGATAAACCGCAGCGAACGACTGCGAATTTCTTCGACTCTGGTGCGAACGGTCAAAAGGTCTTCGTAATAAGCGGGCGATTTATAGCGGCAGTAACTTTCGGCGACGACCATCAGCGCGTTGTCTTTTTCCTCCATTTCCTTGTAGGAAAAACCCCGCGCCCGGCAAAATTCGCCGCGCCCGACTTCAAACCAAATCAGGTAATTGGAATTATGCACAATTCCCATCTGGTCGGTTTCCGCATAACGAACGCGGATTTCTGTTTCGTGCCAATCCATAAAAAGTGGAGAGTGGAGAGTGGTGAGTGGAGTGAAAATTTGTTTTGATTCTCGACTCTTTACTTTCTACTCTCCACTAATTTTTGGCTGGGAGACAGGGATTCGAACCCCGATAGACAGATCCAGAAACTGCAGTCCTACCATTAGACGATCTCCCAACAATCTTTTAATTTATTGGCTGAAAATGTGGTTGTCAAATGCTTTAGATTGATGTTCGCTTGCTTAACCGATTTTTGCTAGGCAAAATCAGAGTTTATGTCGGCAACCGAAAAGGATATTATCAACAACCGCCACGCTTATTTCGAGTATCACATCGAAGATAAATACGAAGCCGGAATCGCGCTGCTCGGCACGGAAGTCAAAAGCGTGATGCTTGGGCGAATTCAGTTGAAAGAATCTTACGTCGCGGTCAAAGACGGCGAAGTCTGGCTTTTGAACGCGCATATTTCGCATTATTCGCACGGCAATATCAACAATCACGAAGTGTTGCGAACCCGTAAATTGCTGCTTCATCGCAAAGAAATCGCCAAGTTGGAAAAGGAAACGACGCAGAAAGGGATGACGCTCGTCGTAACCAGAGTTTATTGGAAAAGCGGGCGCATCAAATTTGAAATCGGCGTGGCGAAGGGGAAAAAACTTTATGACAAGCGCGACGATTTGAAATCGAAAACCATCGAACGCGAAACCCGCGCTCAAATGAAGGACAAACTAAGTTGAAAGAAATACTTAGTTACGTTATATTCAAAAAGAATTTTAAGAAGTTTGCGGGAATCTTTTTAAATTTAACAAAGTTAAAATCAAAATAATTTAATAGAGGTCAAGAATGAAATTTCAAGTAATTACTGAAGGTTTCCAAGAGGCGAATGTGGAAGCGTTAGCGGTCGCCGTTTTTAAAGACGAGCAAACGACCGGCGGCATTTTGAAGGATTTGGACGAACTGACGGGCGGAAACGTCGCTTCGGTCATCAAATCGGAAGAATTCAAAGGCGAAGCGGGCGATGTCGCCTACTTTGTTTTTCAATCGAAAGACAAAAAAACGGCGAATCGTTTGCTGCTCGTCGGTGTCGGCGAACGGGAAGATTACGGTGCGCCGCACGTCGCGGTTCTGGCGGGCGCGGCGACGCGGCATTTGTTGAAAAAGAACGTCAAAAGTTTCGCGCTCGCCGCGCGTTTCGACGGCGACGCGGCGGAAGCGGCGGCGTGTGCCGCGCAGGGCGTAATGACGAGCCACTTTGAACTCGACAAATATAAAACAATCGACAAGAAAGACAAAAAGCTCGACAATTTCGTTTTGTTCGTCGAAGTCGGCGACGCGAAAAATTTGAAAAACGCTTTGCAGAGCGGCGAAATCGTCGGTGATTCGATGAATTTTGCGCGTGATTTGGCGAACGAGCCGCCGAACATTCTGCACC
>JAJAYR010000006.1 GCA_026786155.1 Pyrinomonadaceae bacterium | reverse complement strand
TATTTAAATCGTCTGAAGTAATTTCGGCTGAATTTCCAGCCAAAATTATGATAAAATTACGATTATTGGCAACTACCGTATTCTATTTTGCCGCAACGAAGCGGGTTCGCCTCTCGCAAATTATTGCGCTATGATTCAAAAACGGTTATGAAAAAGATTCTGGTAGTTGACGACGACAAGGCTTCGTGCGAGCTTCTGAGCGAAATTTTAGCGACGCAAGGTTGGGAAGTTTTGACGGCGAATTCGCCGGAAAAGGCTTTGATTTTGTCGGACCGGCACAAATTCGACCTCGTTATCAGCGACATCAATCTCGAAGCCGGTTTGTAGGGTTTGGATTTATTGCAGCGTCTGCGCGAAAAATCGCCGGTCATTCTGGTAACCGGCTTCGGCTCGCTCGAATCGGCAGTCGAGGCGACGCGCGAAGGCGCGTGGGATTTTATTTCAAAGCCGTTTAAGATTGACGAGATTCTGGCGACGGCGAAACGCGCGCTCGAACAACCAAAAGAAAAGGAAGACGTTCAAATCGAAAAAATCATTTCGGGCGCGATGGTCGGCAGTTCGCCGCAGATGATTGAGCTTTACAAGGAAATCGCCCGCGTCGCGCTGACTCGTTCGACCGTTTTAATTTTGGGCGAATCCGGCACGGGCAAAGAACTTGTCGCCCGCGCGATTCACCAAAACAGCCCGCGCAAAGAAAAATCTTTCGTCGCTGTCAACTGCGGTGCGTTAGCCGAATCTTTGCTTGAAGCCGAACTTTTCGGACACGCGAAAGGCTCATTCACCGGTGCGACCGGCGACCGGCGCGGGCTGTGGGAAGAAGCCGACGGCGGAACGCTTTTTCTGGACGAAATCGGGGAAACTTCCCCGGCAATGCAGGTCAAACTGCTTCGCGCTTTACAGGAAGGCGAAATCCGCCGCGTCTGTTCAACCAATACTCGCAAAGTTGACACGCGCATCGTCGCCGCGACGAATCGCAATCTGGATGAGGAAGTCAAAGCGGGAAATTTCCGCGAAGATTTGTTTTATCGTCTGAGCGTCGTTACTTTGCGCGTGCCGCCGCTTCGTGAACGCGCCGCCGACATTCCGCTGCTCGCCGAGCGATTTTTGCAAAAAGCGCGACAAAATACGAACAGGGAAAATTTGCATTTGTCCGGGGAAGCGTTAAAAACTTTGCAGGTTTATGAATGGAAAGGCAACGTCTGCGAACTCGAAGCCGCCGTCGAATACGCTGCATAACGCGCTCTCGGCAGCTAAATTCTAGCCGAAGATTTGCCCGTCAAACTTCTCTCCGATACATTCAAACACGCCGCCGGACGTTTTTCGCTGACCAATCTCTACGGCGATTTGCCGAGCTTGGGCGAACTCGAAAAGCGGTATCTGCAATATGTTCTGGAAAAAACCGGCGGCAACCGCACGCGCACGGCGGAGATTTTAGAAATTGACCGCCGGACGCTTTACCGAATGGCGGAAAGGTTTGGGATAGTTTTGGACTAACGCTTTTTCTCTTTCGATTGAAATTTCGCGTTTTGCATCGGCTGATTGTTCGAGTTGAATTGCGGGGCGCGAGTCGTGATGGTTTCAACCGTCGGCTTGGAAACGAAAAAAGATAAGCCGTAAATCAAAAACGAGAGGACACCGACAGCCAGCAGTCCTATCAGAAAAATGTAGCTTAGATTATTTCTGTTCGGTTTTGATTTTACCGCGTCCATTATTTTGAAAAAGAAGGCGTAACTTCTGCCCGAAAGTTACGCCTACCTTTGCCCAATGAAGTGAATAATTTACATTATTCCTCTTGCCCCTCGCCCGCTTGAAAAATTCCCCTTGCCCGAATGACTTCCCTTTTCCGAATTTCCTTTTACTTCGTTATCGGCGGAGCGATTTCTGTCCGTTTCGCGCGACTTTTTTTCCGAATCCCTGGTTTTGTTTTCCGTCGCTTTCTGCGTGCCTGATTTATTTTCCATTTTTTTTACTCCTTAACTAATTTTATTGCTTAAGTATAGAACTTCCCTTCCGAGTTCCGGGTTTATCAGACTGCAACCGATGTGCCGCAACGGGAAAACTCATTAAGCGTTGGTTTCGCGGCAGTTAGATGAATTTATCACCGAAATCGAAAGCGCGGCAACCGTGTCGAAAATGACTGCTCCGACAGAATCGCCACGATTTACACGCCGCGCAACAAAAATTTCGGACGCGGACGATTTGAGATTGCCTTTGAAAAAACTTAAAAATAAATTCTTGTTAATCTTCTATTCATTTTCGGATTGCTAAGCTGAAATCCTACTCGCGGAAACTGATTCAGGCGAGAAACTAAAATTAGGAAGTAAAAATAATTATGAAACTGAAAAAAACACGAATCGCGGGCTTTGTTTTATCGGCATTCTTTTTAACCGGAATTTTCGCGGTCGCCTCGACCAACGCTTTCGGACAAGAAAAGGAAGAAAAACAAGATGCGAAACTTGCTAAACAAGCGAAAATCACGATGGCGCAGGCTCGTGAAATCGCCCAGAAAAGGAGAGCAGAAAAAAGCGGGGGAGATTTATTTATGAAAATTGTTCTTTGAGAATGTCACCTTCGGGGTA
>JAJAYR010000005.1 GCA_026786155.1 Pyrinomonadaceae bacterium | reverse complement strand
GGGCGGAACTTTTCACCGCATCGCCAACCTGATTTTGCGCCGTCACGCGACATCAATCGGTTTCGATTCAAATTATTCGATTCTTGACGCGGAAGATGCGCGGGATTTTATCAACGTCTGCATCGAAGAAGCGGCGATTGACACCAGAGCGAAACGATTTCCGAAAGCCGAGGTCGTGCAGAATATCATCTCTTACGCGAACAACACCGACCAGCCGATTGAAGAAGTTATTATCAAAAAATATCCGTATTTTGAAATGCTCACGCAGCAAATCAAGCGCGTTGATTTCGTTTATATGGAGCGAAAGAAAGAGCGCAACGTGATGGACTACGACGATTTACTGCTGAACTGGAAACGTCTTTTAATTGAAAAACCCGCCATCGCCAATGTCTATGCCGAACAGTTTCAGCACATTCTCGTTGACGAATATCAGGACACGAACAAACTGCAAGCCGAAATCATTGACTTGCTCGCCGTCAAACACCGCAACGTAATGGTCGTCGGCGACGACGCGCAATCAATTTTCGCGTGGCGCGGCGCGGAATTTACGAACATTTACGAATTTCCCCAAAGGTATCCGAACGCCGAAACTTATAAACTCGAACTGAATTATCGTTCGACACCGGAAATTTTAGGACTTGCCAATGTTTCGATTGCCAATAATCGCAAGCAGTTTCCGAAAACTTTGGAAGCGATAAAAAAATCGAAGGACTGGAAACCGGCTTTGATTCCCTGTTCCGATGTCGAACAGCAATCGGCGTTCGTCGCTTCGCGGATTTTGGAGTTGCGCGATGAAGGAACATCCTTGGAAGAAATCGCCGTTTTATATCGCTCACATTATCATTCGATTGAACTGCAATTAGAATTGACGCGCCGCAACATTCCGTATCGAGTGCAATCCGGCGTAAGATTTTTTGAACAGGCGCACATCAAAGATGTGATTTCTTACCTGAGAATTATCGTCAATCCGCGCGACGAACTGGCGTGGAAACGCCTTTTGAAAATGATTCCGAGTGTCGGCAACCAGACGGCGAATAAGATTTATGAAAGTTTGGCTTACGCCGAAAATCCGTTTGCGTTAGTTAAAAAAGAAGACTTCAAATATCAGCCGCGCAGCAAACAGAATTGGCAAAACTTCGTCGAATTATTAGAGAAAATAACGACCGACGACAATCGAAATAAACCGGCGAAACAAATCGAATTGATTTTAACGAACGGTTACGAGCAGCATTTACAGGAAAATTACGAAAATTTTGAAGCGCGTCTGGAAGATTTGAAAGGTTTGGCGATGTATGCCCAAAAATACGATTCGACCGAAGATTTTTTATCGGAACTTGCGCTGCTTTCGACCGAACGCTTCAAAGAACCGACCGGAATCGTTGGCGAAGATGTCATCTCCGGCGGCGAGGAAGACGAACTTTTAACTTTAACGAGCGTTCATCAGGCGAAAGGCTTGGAATGGAAAGCCGTCTTTTTAATCTGGGCGGCGGAGGGCAAATTCCCGTCGCCGCGTTCATTGAAGGAAATTGACAGCGAAGAGGAAGAACGCCGCCTTTGGTATGTCGCTCTAACCCGCGCCCAGGACGAACTTTATCTGACGTATCCGCTGATGATTGTTGATTACAACCGCCAAACCGTGTTGCAAAAACCGTCGCGTTTTATCATGGAATGCCCGCCCGCGCTGTTTGAAGTTTGGAGTTTGGAAGAAGACGCTCCGAAATTTGATGCTCCCGTTTTGATTGAAGAGAAAAAGCAGGATTTTATCAATTAAACAAAGTTTTCTTTACAACTCTACGATATTTTGCGTAAGATTTACGAGTTTTCCCAAGAACCTCAATAGACATTATTGGAAATAAGCAAATCAATTAAACTATGTAAATGCTAAAATATCTCGAGTTAAAAGAAAAGCCTGACTTCGCGCAACGGTTTCGGGCTTTCCGCTCAGTAAGCTAATCATTCGCTGCGTTTGGTCGAAAAAATCTTTCCGCTTCTGCCCGATGATGCGAGAGTTCATCGAGAATGGCGAAAATTGGTTTTAACATTCGGCGTTTCGGGCGTTCAGGTTCACGACGCGCGAATCGTGGCGGCAATGCTCGTTCATCAGGTTACGCATATTCTGACTTTCAATACTTCGGATTTTACGCGCTATTCAGGCATCGGTATCGTCGCCATTGACCCGAAAACCGTTTAATTATTGTCAATCATTTTGGAATTATGGATTACCGAAATTACATCTCGATTGACCCGAACAAGTGCGACGGTAAATCGTGTAATGTTAAAATGAGTCTGAACACGGTCGTAACGATTCTGCTTTTTTTGATGCTTTTCGTTCCGGCTTTCGCGCAGGTGAAACTTGTGCCGCACAAGGTAAATTTGAAAAACGGCAAGAGTTTTAATCTGAATCTGCCCGCCGATTACGAGATAATTCCCGCCGCCGAAAACTTAAGGCGCGTGCGGTTTTTTGCCAAATCACCCGACGGACGGATTTTTGTAACCGATATGCACGACCTTTCCGATAATCGGAAGGGCGCGGTTTATATTCTCGACGATTTCGACGTTGGAAGCGGAAAATTCGGCAAGTTAATTCCCTATCTGACTAATCTGCGAAGCCCGAACAGCGTCGCTTTTCACACGGACGCGAACGGACAAATCTGGCTTTATTTGGCGGATACCGACAAGTTGACGCGGCGGAAATTCATCAATGACGAAACGAAACCGACCGATAAGCAGCCGCAAATTTTGGCGACTTTTCCCGACTAACGATGATCAAGAATAAAGATTCATCGGGCGCGTCAGTAATTCAATCGGGTCGGCGACGTTCAGAGCCTCGCGCACGAAAAACGGTTCGCCCGCCGCGACACCGATGAGGCTTCCGAAATAACGCGAACGGTTTTCGAGTTCGGCGATAAAATTTTTGCCGGTCAGCCGCGTTTCGAGTTCGCCTTTGTCCGCGTTCGGATTGTAAAACTGCGATTTGTGAGCGCGAATCGCGGCGGTTTTTTCGTTGACGAAATCGGAAATGTCCACGATAAACGACGGCGTAACCCTCTGCGAAAAAATGTTGTGCGCGACAATCGGCGTAGGTGTTCGTTCCTGTCCGAAATCGCCGTCATATTTCTGCATCGAACACAAACGCGCCGCTTCTCGAACCAATTGCACAATGTGATTATGGTCGGGATGCGGGTCGTCGGCTTGGTGCGTCAGCAGTATTTTCGGCTTTAATCTTCGCAAAACTCTGACTAATTTCGTGCGCGTTTCTTCCGTTACCCAAACGTGACCGTCGGGCAGTTCGAGGTTTTCCCGCACGTCGAGTCTTAAGATTTGCGCCGCTTCAGCGGCTTCGTCGGCGCGACCTTCGACCGTGCCGCGTGTTCCCATTTCGCCTTTCGTTACATCCAACGCGCCGGTTTTATAACCGAGCGATTTCATCTTTAAGAGCGTTCCGCCGACGGTCAATTCCACATCGTCCGGGTGCGCGAAAATTGCTAAAACATCCATTTCGTTCATAAAAATAATTTATCACAAAAGAATTTTAGCCGCGAATAACCCGAATAACACGAATTATTTTTTTGATTTTCATTCGTGCAGTTCGGGTTATTCGCGGCTAAAATCTGTTTATGAAACTTACGATTTTAGGTTCTGGAACTTCCGTTCCGCACCCGCAAAGAAGTTCTTCGGGCTTTTGGCTCGAAACGGAAAACGGTTCGCTGCTGCTCGATTGTTCGGCTTCGGCGGTTCATCGGATGGCGCAGGAAAATCTCGATTGGGCGAATTTGGACGCGATTTGGATTTCGCATTTTCATCTCGACCACATCGGCGGACTGCTGCCTTTTCTTTTCGGCACGAAATACGCGCCCGAAACTCAAGCAAGGGAAAAACCGCTGAAGATTTTCGGCGCGAAAGGTTTGCGGAATTTAATCGAAAAATTCGATGCGGCAAACGAATATAATGTTCTGAAACAGCCGTTTCCGCTGGAAATAATCGAAGTCGAACCGCTCGAAAAGTTTGCGATTTTGGAAAATACGGAAGCCGTCGCAATGGACACGCCGCACACGCCGGAAAGTCTGGCGATTCATATAAAGTGCGCGGACAAAACAATTGTTTATTCGGCGGACACGGGTTTTACAAAAACTCTGGGAACGCTCGCCCGCAACGCGGATTTGCTCGTTTTGGAATGTTCGTTTTTTGAAAACAAGCCGGTCGAAACGCATCTCGATTTAAGCGAAGCGATGTATTTGATTCGCTATGCCAAGCCGAAACGAGCCGTTTTGACGCATCTTTATCCCGAATGGGACGCGGTTGATTTGGCGGCGGAAGTAACCAAATTTTCGCCGCCCTGCGAAATTATCGAAGCGCGGGACGGCGGAACATTGGAAATATAAATTTTTACTGAATCGAAATCGTCAGCGTAAAGCGCGTCGCCCGATTGCCGTGATTGTCAACGCTGATATAAACGTCGCCGTTTTCTTCGACCGTTTGCGAATACTGCGTATCGTGCAGACCGCCTTGCGTAAAATCGGCTTTGCCGTTGCTCGAACTGAGCGTTCCCGTCAAAACCTGCCCTTGCGACGCGCGAAGAACGTAACCTCTGGTTGCGCCCGCCGCTTTGTTGACGCGAGAAAAAACGGCGCGGGTCGGGAATTTGAAAAAAGCCGCAGCGATTGTCGCATTTTCGCTCTTTTCAATCGAATGCCCGGACGATGCAAAACAGCGCGGCGAGATGCCGTTGATAATCGTCAAAGTGATTTAGTCATTGCTTTTATGCCTGGCAGATTATAAATTAGAGATAAGGTTTGGAGAGAAATTTATGTCAAAAGATACGATAAATGTCGGCGGTGAAGAAAAAGTGGTGAGAGAAGATACGGCAAAATCTTATCGCGGCACAATGTGGGCATTAATCAGCGTCGGGGCTTTCGTAATTATCGCGGCGATTCTGTTTTTTGTTTTCTTCGGCAGTTCGGTCGGCGACGGCGATTTGCAAAGTCCGAAGGAAATCGAACAGAAAAGGCAGCCAGGACAGTAAAATTTTATCTATCATTATTTTCGAGCGTTCCTTCGTTGGCGGGGACGCTTTTATTTTTTTCAAGGTTTCAGGTTCAAGGTTCAAGGTTGAAACCTGAAACCTTGAATTTAAAGATATGCTGGTTTTAGGAATTGAAAGTTCGTGCGACGAAACGGCGGCGGCGGTTATCGAAGACGGCAATAAAATTTTGTCGTCGGTGATTTCTTCGCAAATCGAACTGCATAAACCGTTCGGCGGTGTCGTGCCGGAGTTGGCGGCGCGGGAACATCTCGAAAAAATTGACCCGATTGTGGACGAAGCGTTGCAGCAGGCGCAGGTTTCGCTCAAAGATATTGACGCAATCGCCGTTACGCAAGGTCCGGGTTTAATCGGCTCTTTGCTCGTCGGCGTGTGTTACGCGAAGGCTCTCGCGTTCGGGTTGGACATTCCGTTCGTCGGTGTCAACCACATCGAAGGACATATTTTTTCGGTCGCGTTTGAAAATCCGCCGATTCAATTTCCGGCGTTTGCGCTGATTGTTTCGGGCGGACACACGAATCTTTTTTTCGTTCCCGAAGCCGGAAAATACAAAGTTATTTCGCGCACCAGAGACGACGCGGCGGGCGAGGCGTTCGATAAAGTGGCGAAAATGCTCGGTTTGGAATATCCGGGCGGACCGATTATCGAAAAACTCGCGTTGGAAGGCGATGCGTCGAAAATCAAATTCCCGATTGCCAAAATTTCCGACGGCAGACCGGATTTCAGTTTCAGCGGTTTGAAAACGGCGGTTTCGCGTTACGTCAGGGATAACGCGATTGAAAAAGTCGTTGAAGACGAAACGCCGTCGCAGGAAATTAAAGACATTGCGGCGAGTTTTCAAGCGACGGTCGTCAAATCTTTGATGAAAAACGTCGAAAAACTCGCCGCCGAATTTCAACCGAAAACTTTAATCGTCGCGGGCGGCGTAGCGTGCAACAACGCTTTGCGCGAAGCGTCGGAAAGCGTCGGAAAGCGTCTGAACATTCCAGTTTATTTTCCGTCAAAACATCTCTCGACCGACAACGCGGCGATGATTGCTGCCGCCGGATATTTTCACTTACAGCGCGGCGAACAGTCGGATTTGCGAATGACGGCGGATGTTTCGATGCGGCTGCAAAATTTTGAAAACGAAGACGCGCAACTTAAAAGCAAAAAAGTTCGCTATCGTTTGTAAGCCGGCAAATCAACCTGCCGCCGCCGTTAGAGCAGATTGAGCATCAGCGGAATGAAAAGACGATTCGGAATAGATGAGAGATGAAAGATGATAATTGATAGATTTTATCTCTCATCTCTCATCTATTATCTCTCATCTACTCCGAATCGTTTCCGCCACAATTACAACCCGTAAATTCAATCTTGAACCGCTCTAATCGTTCGGTTTATCAGTATATTCGCCGACTTGCTGCAAAAGTTTGCCGATTAAACCCGTCCATCCGGTTTGATGGCTCGCGCCCAAGCCGATGCCTTTGTCGCCGTGAAAATACTCGTAAAACAAAACGTAATCACGCCAGTGCGCGTCGGTTTGAAACTTCTCCGTCGTCCCGAAAACGGCGCGTCTGCCTTCCGCGTCCTTTAAAAAAATGTTCGACAAACGGCGCGAAAGTTCCTGCGAAACTTCCCACAGCGTCAGCATTTTTTCCGAGCCGGTCGGAAATTCGATTTTGAAACTATCGCCGTAGAAATAATCGAATTTTTGCAGCGATTCAATCAGCAGATAATTCATCGGAAACCAAATCGGACCGCGCCAATTCGAGTTGCCGCCGAACATTCCCGTGTGCGATTCCGCCGGTTCATAGCCGACTTCAAAACAATTATCGCCGACATCGAGCCGATACGGATTGGCTTTATAATGCCGCGAAAGAGCGCGAATGCCGTAGTCCGACAAAAATTCGGCTTCCGAAAGCATCACGCGCAAAACGCGCCGCAAGCGTTCTTTATTGACAATCGCCAGAATAAGTCGTTTTTCTCTGCCCGTTTCCTGCAAACAAGCGATGTCGTCGGTCAAATCGGGACGATTTTGCAGAAACCATTCGGTGCGTTTCTTAAACTCCGGCAGCTTTTCAAGCCAATCTTGCTCCAAAGTTTCGACGGCGAACAGCGGAATCAAACCGACCATCGAGCGCAGCCGAATCGGGATATTTCTTTCGTTCGGCAAGTGCAGAACGTCGTAATAAAATCCGTCGCGCTCGTTCCAGAGTTCGGTGTTTTCCTCGCCGAGATTGTTCATCGCGTCGGAAATATAAACGAAATGCTCGAAAAATTTGCTCGCCACGTCTTCATAAACTTTGTCTTCTTTGGCTAATTCGAGCGCGATTGCCAGCATATTCAGGCAATACATTGCCATCCAACTCGTGCCGTCGGATTGTTCGATAAAGCCGCCGTCGGGCAATTGCGTGTTGCGGTCGAAAACGCCGATATTATCCAAACCCAAAAATCCGCCTTCAAAAACATTGTTGCCTTCCGTGTCTTTGCGGTTGACCCACCACGTAAAATTCAAAAGCAGTTTGTGAAAGATTTTTTCGAGAAAATCGCGGTCAGCCGTGCCGTGTCTTTTGGCTTCGATTTGATAAACCCGAAGTGCCGCCCAAGCGTGAACCGGCGGATTGACATCGCCCAACGCCCATTCGTAGGCGGGGATTTGCCCGTTCGGGTGCATATACCATTCGCGCAGAAACAGCAGTAATTGGCGTTTGGCAAAGTCCGAATCCACGATTGCCAGCGAAATCGTGTGAAACGCCAAATCCCACGCCGCATACCACGGATATTCCCATTTGTCGGGCATCGAAATCACGTCGTCGTTATACAGATGTTTCCAAGTTTTATTTCTGCCGTTCAATCTTTCGGCGGGCGGCGGCGCAAATTTGCCGTCGCCGTCGAGCCACGATTTGACGACGTAGTGATAATACTGTTTCGACCAGAGCAGTCCCGCCAGCGATTGGCGCATCACGTTTCGCGCGTCATCGCTCAAATTGTTCGGAATGATTTCCGCGTAGAATTCGTCGGCTTCTTTAATTCTTTCGGCAAAGACGTTTTCGCAACTTCGGATAAATTCGTCGTGCGGCTGATTGCTGACGGCTGAATGCTGATGATTCAACCGCAAATAAACGGTTTCCGACGAGTTTGGCGCGATGTTGAAAACGTAATGCGCGGCGGCTTTCGTTCCGGTTTGATTTGGATTGACCGCGTGTTCGTTGCCGCTGACGACAAAATCGTTGATGCCGTCTTTGGCGTAAGCCGAATCGTTTGCGCCGCCGAAGATTTTTTGATAATTGGTTTCGTTTTCGGTGAAAAGAAGATTTGAAGAATCTTCGCAAGTCAAAAAATAATCGCCGAACTGCGCTTCCGTCAGATGAATCGTCGAAAGATTTTCCGACGCATTTTCGATTTCGCGCATCGCCGGTTTATCGGCTTTTTCATACCACGACCAGCGATTGCGAAACCAAATCGTCGGCAGAACGTGCAGCGGCGCGGCTTCATCGCCGCGATTGTGTGCCGTGATTCTGATGCAGATGTCTTCCGCGTCGGCTTTGGCGTATTCGATGAAAACGTCGAAGTATTTATCTTCGTCGAAAATGCCCGTGTCCATCAATTCGTATTCGGGCTGCAATTTATCGCGTTTGGCGTTTTC
>JAJAYR010000004.1 GCA_026786155.1 Pyrinomonadaceae bacterium | reverse complement strand
GTTCTGGATTCAGGCGAAAGTCGAAACGACCAACGGCACGAACGGCGAGATGTTTTTCCCCGCGCTCTACGCCAACTCTTTCAAAAGCGACAACGACCAGGTGCGACTCGGCAGAATGACCGACTGGAAGGAAGCGGGCGAAGATATTTACATCGGCGAAGGAATGCGAATGTTTTGGTCGGAAGGCAAGGACAAGCCGATTTTGGAATTAAACGAAATCGAATTTACTCACCCGGAAGATTAAAGATTTGCTTCAATATCCGCGAACGTCAAGCGGATTTGAAACACGAGACAACGGATACATTTAATTTCAGAAAATTAAGGAGATTTTTCGATGGCAGCGATTGAATCAGTTCCGCCGATATTAAATTTTGAAGCGATAATGCAGCCGGTTTCCGAAGATAAACCTTCGGGCGAAAGTTTGCAGTATTCGGGGCTTTACGACGAAATCCGCGAATCGCGGCGGGCGGATGAAAATCTGGCGCAGGGGCAGTGGCAAACCGAATTGAAAATCGCCGATTACCGGCACGTTATCAGAATAGCGATTCCCGCGCTCGAAACGCAGACGAAGGATTTGCAGATCGGCGTGTGGCTTTCCGAATCGCTCGTTAAGGAACACGGTTTTGCGGGTTTGCGCGATGCCCTGAAACTGCTCAACGGCTTGCAGGAAACTTTTTGGGAAACGATGTTTCCCGAAATTGACGAAGGCGATATGGAAGGTCGCGCCAATGCTCTCGAATGGATGGACGTGCAAACCGCTTTTGCGATTAAAGAGGCGAAAATTACCGGCGGCGAAGGTTACGGTTATTTCGATTACGAAGACTCGAAAAAATTTGACATTCCTGAAAACATTGATACTCTTGATACAATTGACCAACAGAAGTATCGTGAACTATCAGCGCAAGCTGAAAAAGAGAATCGCGTAACCGCCGACAAATGGCGGAAAGCAAGAAACGCTTCGCGCCGCGCTTTTTACGAACAGTTGTCTTTTGACCTCGAAGAATGTTTCGCGGAACATAAAGAATTAAACCGCATCGCGGAGGAAAAATTCGACCGTAATCAGGTTCCGGGAACGAGCAATTTGAAAAAGGCTCTCGACGGGATTCAAGTTCTCGTCAAAAGATTACTCGAAGAAAAACGCGCCGAAGAACCCGACGCGGTTGACGAAACACCGGCTGAAACGGAACCAGGCGAAAACGGCACGGGTGTGCCGGTCGCCGGCGGACAAACGGTAGCGGTCGCCGCCGGAGCGATTCAGAATCGCAAAGACGCGCTGAAGCGACTCGCCGAACTCGCCGAATTTTTTCGCAAGACCGAGCCGCACAGCCCGCTTTCTTATCTGATTCAGCGAGCCGTCAAATGGGGCGAAATGCCGCTCGAATCGTGGCTTCAGGACGTTATCAAAGACGAAGCGGTTCTTTTTCAACTGCGCCAAACGCTCGGATTTAACACGAATGCAGTTGCCGCCCCGGGCGGCGGAGCAGGCGCGGTAGATACATCGGGCGCAGTCGTCTATGAATAAAAAAAGATATTTTCCCAAAATGTAACCCAAACTAAATAATAAAGGAGATAAACAATGGCAACAAAAGAAAGTCTGCAACATAAACTAGACCGCGTGCGTCCGCCGCGCGTTCAAATCACTTACGATGTAGAAATCGGCGGTGCAATCGAATTAAAAGAATTACCTTTTGTCGTCGGGGTTTTAGGCGATTTTACCGGCAAACCGGAAGAACCGCTTCCCGCGCTGAAAAACCGTAAATTCGTCGAAATTGACCCGGATAATTTCAACCAGGTCTTGTCCGGTATGAAACCGCGGGTGGCTTTTTCGACTGAAAATAAATTACAGGACGACGGCAGCAAAATGGGCGTTGAACTGAAATTTAACAGTATTGAAGATTTCGAGCCGGACAACATCGTCCAGCAGGTTGACCCGCTTCGCAAACTCGTCGAAGCGCGGCAGAAACTTTCCGACTTGCGCTCGAAAATGGACGGCAACGACAAACTCGAAGCAATGCTGAACGACGTTATCACAAACACCGATAAACAAAAAGAATTGAGTGCCGCACTCGGTTTGGACGGAGCAAAGGAGGAATAAATATATGGCTGAAAAAGCAAAACAGGCAGAAGCCGAAGTTCAGGAACAAACACAGGAAGTCGGTCTGCTCGACCAAATTTTGACCGAAGGCAGAATGGCGCGGGACGATTTTCAAAAAGAACGCGCCAAAGATATGATTGGCGAATTCGTCGGTCAGGTGATGAAGGGCGAATTAACGCTGTCCAAGAATATGGACGTGGCGATTAACTCGCGCATCGCGGAAATTGACCGTTTGATTACGGCGCAGATGAATGAAATTATGCACAACGAAGAATTCCAAAAGTTGGAAGGCTCGTGGCGCGGACTGCATCATCTCGTCAAAAACAGTTTGACCGGCACGAAGTTAAAGATTCGCGTGATGTCGGTGACGAAAAAAGATTTGCTGAAGGACTTTGAACGCGCTCTCGAATTCGACCAGTCAAGTCTGTTCAAAAAAATCTACGAAGAAGAATACGGCACGTTCGGCGGTGCGCCTTACGGTGCGTTAATCGGCGACTACGAATTCGGCAATCATCCGCAGGATATGGCTCTGCTCGAAAGTATGTCGCAGGTCGCCGCCGCCGCGCACGCGCCGTTTTTGAGTGCGGCTTCGTCTGAGCTTTTCGGCTGGGACACGTTCTCGGAAATGACCGAAGTGCGCGATGTTTCAAAAATCTTTGACCGGGCGGAATATGCGAAATGGCGCAGTTTCCGCGAATCGGAAGATTCGCGTTACGTCGGGCTGACGCTGCCGCACGTTCTCGGACGCCAGCCTTACGGTGCAATGACCCGACCGACCGAAACCTTCAATTTTGAAGAAGACGTTGACGGCACCGACCACAAAAAATATCTGTGGAGCAACGCGGCTTACGCGCTCGGCACCCGCTTGACCGAAGCATTTTCGATGCACGGCTGGTGCGTGGCGATTCGCGGCGTCGAAGGCGGCGGCTTGGTTGACGGCTTGCCGACCCATACGTTTTCAACCGATGAAGGCGAAGTTGCAATGAAATGCCCGACCGAAGTAGCGATTACCGACCGCCGCGAAAAGGAATTTTCCGACAACGGATTTATTCCGCTCGTCCATTGCAAAGGAACGGATTTTGCGGCGTTTTTCGCTACGCAATCGGCGCAAAAAGCGAAGAAATATGATACTGACGATGCCAATGCCAACGCGCGTCTGTCAACGCAGTTGCAGTATATTTTCGCCATTTCGCGTTTCGCCCATTATTTGAAATCAATGATGCGCGATAAAATCGGCTCGTTTATGTCTAAACAGGAAGCGCAAATCTTTTTGAATCGCTGGATTAGCGGCTACGTTCTGGAAAACGACGTCGCTCCGGCGGCGCAGAAAGCCAAGTATCCGCTGCGTGAAGCGCGGATTGATGTCGCGGAAGTTCCGGGCAAACCTGGTGCTTATCGCGCCGTCGCGTTTTTACGTCCGCATTTCCAACTCGACGAGCTTTCGGTTTCGCTGCGTTTGGTCGCTAATTTGCCGCCGCCGGCAGGTAAATAGGCAGTCGTGAAAAATTTGCGGATTTTTTTTGAAACTTTCGCAAAAGAATGTTTTCGCCTCGTCTTCAATACATAACGCGAGTAGCGAGACTCGTAAAGATGAGGCGAAAACCTAAACTTAGTCGTTTTGCTACCAAGCGAAACTGGAAAATTAAACAGATAAATATTCTGCAAAGGAGAAAATTAAAAATATGAATGCTGATTACTACTTAAAAATTGATACTATCGAAGGTGAATCCGAAGCGGTCGGGTTTGAAAAACAAATGCAAATCGAATCGTGGTCGTTCGGTGCCAGCAACTCAGGTTCATCAGGAACCGGAACCGGAGCTGGAACTGGTAAAGTTTCACTGCAAGACTTCCACTTTGTCATTCAAAACGGTAAAGCGAGTGTGCAGCTTTTCCTGACGAACTGCAAAGGCAACCACATTCCGCAGGCTATTTTAAGCTGCCGCAAAACAGGCGGCGACGGAACACCCTATACTTATTATAAAGTTACGTTCCAAGACCTTGTTATCTCCAGTTTCAACACCGGCGGCAGCAATGGCAGCGGCGCACTTCCGATGGAATCGGTTTCGTTTAACTTTACCAAAATTACGCACGAGTATTCGCAGCAGAAAGCGGACGGAACGGTTGCTTTGACCAACACTGTCAGCTACGACATCAAGAAAGTCCAAGGCGACGGTGCTTAATTTCAAATCACTTAAAAATTTATTGTCTGTCGTTTTGCAAAAAGCGGCAGACATTTTTTTTGGCGAGAAATTATGTTCGTGAACTTTGCTTTGTGTTTTCAATGATTTTGTGTTTTATTTCTTCTAATGGCACGAACCGATAATGAAATCCGAATCACGCCGTCGGTGCTTGAC
>JAJAYR010000003.1 GCA_026786155.1 Pyrinomonadaceae bacterium | reverse complement strand
GGATGATTTTTCGGCTGATGATACCGATTATGCGGAAAAAGTTGCCGCGTGGTCGGATGAAGACGTTTTGGCTTTGGCAAAACTGAAACTTCCGAAGGAACAGTCGGGGCGAATGAGTGAATTGGCGGAAAAAGTTCAATGCGGAACGATCAGCAAGGTCGAGGAAAACGAACAGGAAATTTATTTGGAAATCTATAACAACGCCAATCTTCGCAAGGCACACGGAATAGTCGAAGCTGTCAAACGCGGAGTCATAAATTCGCCGGACGATTTGAAATGAGCGCGATTTCCCGCGAAACAAAAGATAAAATCCGGCGCGAGGCGAAAAATCGCGGCGGTTATTGTTTGCTTCCGCAGGAAATCGTTTCGATGGATTTGGAAATCGAACATCTTCGACCAATCGCCGACGGCGGCACGAACGACGAAGTAAATTTATGGCTTACCTGCCGAAATTGCAACGGATTCAAACACGCCAAAACTCAAGCCGTTGATTCGCTGACAAACACCGAAATTTTGCTTTTCAATCTCCGAACTCAAAACTGGAACGAACATTTTGAATTTACAAACGACCAAACCAAAATAAGCGGCAAAACTCCGTGCGGACGCGCTGCGTCTGAATTACGAGCAAGCGGTCAAAGCAAGAAAAGTTTGGGTGAGCGCGGGATGGTTTCCGCCGACGGATTAAAGCAACGCGATAAAAAATAACCGATGCGGAAGCGTTAATCAAAGCGATTGCGACGAAAAAATCACAGGCAAAGGTGAGCGTCCGAAGTTTGCAGGAGATTCATCATCGAAAGGAAAAAGTGATTGGCGTAGAATAATTCTGGAGAAAAATTTATTTTAAAAGACTTTGACGAATGTTTTGGCAATTCGTTCATCGGTTAATCACGGCTTCAGAAAATCGCTCCATTTCCTCCAACTGAGGACTGCATTGCAAGAGCAGCAGATTAATGCCGACGGCTTCAAATTCGGCGACTCGTTCCGCGATTTGGTCGGGCGTTCCGATTAAACCCGAACGCAAGCCGCGATTGGAAACCGAATAATCTTCGAGAGAAACCTGCTGTTCGAGTTTCGTGTTCGCCAGCCAATCCTGATAATTGCCGTAACCCGCCGCAGACTGTTGGACATCGGTGATGCGGGTCAATTCCTTTTTCACTTCCGCGTCGGTGTCGCGGACAATCGCGTAACCGGCAACGCCGTAAATCATCGGCGGCAAGTTTAGTTTTTCGCGGCGCGTTTCCATATCGTCAACTTTCAGTTTGACTTTGGCGGGTTCGTCGCCGTGCATTACATACGCATCGCAAAGTCGGGCGATGGTGTCTTTGGCTTTGTCCGATTCGCCGCCCGCGTAGATAATCGGTTTTTTTATCGGCTTCGGCTGCATCACGGCATCTTCGAGTTTGTAATAACTGCCTTCGTAATCGAAATGGTCTTCACGCCATAACTTATCTACGATTTCGAGCCATTCCGCCGTGCGAGCGTAGCGGTCGTCGTGTTCGTCAAACTGCACACCGTATTTTTTCGCCTCGCCCGACCACCACGACGAGACGACGTTTAATGAAAGCCGATTGCCGCCGCCGATGCGGTCAATGTTGGCGGCTTGTTTGGCTAATAATGCCGGATTATGAAACGTCGGGCGCACGGCGACCATCAATTCGAGCGTGTTCGTAACCGCCGTTAAAGCCGCCGCCGTTGACCACGCATCGAGCGAAGGCGCGTCAACGCCTTTGATGTCGTTTAAATTCAATTCGGCGACGAGCGATAAATCAAAACCGATTTCTTCCGACCGTTGGGCGAGTTTTTTCGTATATTCCCAACTCGCTTCCATCTGCTCGTCTTCGACGTTTCTCAGCCAACCGCCGAAGACCGGCATCCAATATCCGTAGCGCATCGTTCAATCTCCTGTTCTAGAAAGTCAACTAATTTTTCGTGCGGGTCAAAGCCGACGAGTTCTTCGCCATTGACGACAAAATTGGAAAGCGCGTTGATGTCGTAAAACAGCGCGTCGCCCGTTTTATCGTCAATCAAATATTCGATTCCGCCGACATCAATTTTCGCTGCCGCGACGATTTTTTCCACCGTTTCGATGATTTCCGTTGGCGGCTGAAAATTTTCGACGCGCAGATTTCCGGCGGGCGCGTCGGTCAGACAAATTTCCGCACTATTATTGCCCGGCTGCTCATCGGTCAAACAAACTTCGGCTTGACACAAATTAAAGTTTTCACCGTTCGGATAAATTTGCAGAGCGTATAAAAACTTGCCGCCCAAAGTCTCGACGCGCTGAATCGAACCGCCGCGTTTCGGCACAAATTCCTGCACGAGCGCGGTCTGGTCAATTCCCAAATCAAACAAATTTTCGTCAACCGCCGTCTGCAATTCTGCGGGCGTGTCGAATTTCACGATTCCCGCGCCGCGCCCGCCGATGTTCGGTTTGACGATCACGGGAAACCGCAAACCGCTCGCGGCTTCGATTGCTTTCTGCGCCGAATTGATGATGCGCGTTCGCGGATATTTTATTCCGAGCGAACCGAACAAAGTAGTTTGCAGAGCTTTGGAAATCTCGATTTGAAAAGCGTCGTAACCGTTGATGACGCGCACTTTATTTTGTTCTAAACTCGCCAGAAATCCGCTCGTGTAGAAAATCGCGCCGCCGTGTCCGCGCAGATACGCCGACGCGCTCATTCGATTGAAAACGAGCGTGTATTTATCGTTTAAATCTTCGTTCGGATTGTAAAAATCGCTTGCCGCGTCAATCTTTTCGTAGGCGATGCCGCGTTTATCCAATTCGGCAAACAACGCTCGAAACCATTCGGGATGTTCGTAATAAACGGCAATCGGCTTCTCGTTTTTTTTAATCATATATTCAAAATTTTCGTCTCCCGAAAACTTTAGCACAAAAGATTTTGCCGGGTGAAACGCGGAATTTCCCGGACGATTGGCGGGCGCGATTTCGCTTTTAAAAACTATCGGTTAATTTAGAGACGATTTCACGCGCCGCATTCGGACGCGCAAAGTCGGCGACATTCGTCTTCATCGCCGCGAAACGCTTTTCGTCTTTCACTAATTCGTCAATTTTATAAGCCAAAACCGGCAGATTATTGCATCTTATCGCGCAGCCTTTTTCCAGCAGATGGTCGGAATTGCGTTCTTCCTGACCGGGAATCGGATTGACGACGACGAAAACCAAGCCTTTTGCCATCGCTTCGGAGGTTGTCAAACCGCCTGGTTTGCCGACGATTAAATCCGCCGCCGACATCAATTCGTCCATTTCTTGGGTGAAGCCGATTAACTTGAAAATCACGCGCTCGTTATTTAATTTTTCGACGGCAAGCGTTTCGAGTTTCGCTTTCAATTCTTCATTGCGCCCGCAAATCGCCAGAATCTGCGCGGGCGTGTTCAGTTCGCTCAAGGCAATCAAAAGATGCTCGATGTTGCCGACTCCGAAACCGCCCGCCGAAACGAGAATTGTCAGTTTGTCTTTGTCCAAATCGTATTTTTCGCGCATCGCTGATTTGTCTTTCGATTCGGCGAAAATCGGGTCAATCGGAATTCCCGAAACGGTGATTTTATCGGCGGGAATGCCGAGTTTTTCGAGATGAATTTTCGTTTCGTCGAGCGCGACGAAATACCGCTCGAAATGATGACAGAGCCACAGCGCGTGAACGTCGAAATCGGTTACGATAATCGCCTGCGGGAAATTGACTTTGCCTTTCGCCGTCAGCCACGAAATAATTTCGGCGGGCAGAAAATGGGTGCAGACGGCGATGTCGGGCTGATATTGCTTGAGAAATTTTATCAGCAGTCCGGCGTTTAGACGGTCTAAAGCCAATCTGCGCCGTTCGTTCTGCCAGGGTTTGTCGAGCGAATCATACATCCAGCCTAAAACTTCCGGCATTTTGTTGACCATATCGAGATACGCTCTGCCGTAAAGCCGTCGAAAAAGCGGGTTGGTGTAATTCAAAACGTCAATGTTGACGACTTCCGCCGATGGATTCTGCCGTTTAAATTCCTTCTCAATCGCCTCCGCCGCCCGCAGATGTCCCGCGCCGACCGCCGCCGATAAAACTAAGATTTTTTTAAACATAAACTTGTTTAGAGTTTACGCTTCAGCGTGTTCGACCGCCAGCGAAGCGGGGCGGTCGGCAAAGGGCGTTCCGCGTTTGGACTCTGAACGGGGGAAATCCGCCGAGTTTATAGTATCCTTTAATTTCGATTTTGGAAAATTTCGGCGGACGTTTTGGAAGCGATTCAAACTGACTCAAAATTTTTAAGCGAAGGCGTTCGTTCGATGTTCATTTCGACCGTTTGTTTCGCGCTCGCCAATGTTTTCGTCAAACAGGTCGCGCATCTGCCGACGATGGAAATCGTGTTTTTTCGCTGTGCGTTCGGCGTGCTTTTCTGTTACGTCGGGTTAAAAAAAGCGAATGCTGATTGGAAAGGCTCGAACCGGAAACTGCTGCTGCTGCGCGGGCTTTTCGGGACGACCGCGCTTTATTTTTTCTTTCTCACCGTGCAGCATATTCCGCTGGCTTCGGCGATGACGATTCAATATCTGTCGCCGATTTTCACGACGATTATCGCTATTTTTGTATTGAAGGAAACGGTTAAAAATCTGCAATGGCTGTTTTATTCGCTGGCTTTGGCGGGTGTTTTGTTTATCGAACAGTTTGACACGCGAATCTCGCTTTTTTATCTCGCGCTCGGCATCGTGTCGGCGTTTTGTTCCGGTGTCGCTTACAATCTGGTCAGAAATCTGCGCGGGCGCGAACATCCTTTGACGGTGGTTTTTCATTTTCAATTCGTCGGTTTAATTGTCGGAATTACGTTCACGATTTTTAACTGGCAAACGCCGTTCGGTTGGGATTGGTTTTATCTGCTTTTAATTGGCGTTTTCTCACAGTTCGGACAGATTTTTTTGACTAACGCGCTGCAAAAAGAAAAAGCCGCGAGCGTGGCAATCGTCAATTACACGGGTTTAATTTACGGCTTATCAATTGGCTGGCTCGTCTTTGGCGAAACGCAGACTTTGACAGTTTTAGCGGGAATGTTGTTAGTCGTCGGCGGCGTGGTTTTGAGCGTTATTTACAGCAAACGGCAGCGCGACATCGAAAAAATCGAAGCGACGGCAGGTTGATTAGAGGCAAAAGTCGGTAACACAAAAATGCGAATCAGCAATTGAAAATTATTCTTTCTTACATACAGCCACCTGCTTCAGCGTCTTGCCGCCCGCGAAGCGCGGCGAAAGCAAACGGCGTTCCGCGTTTGGACTCTGAACGCTTGCCTGCTGTTTTTGAGATAGCTTCTGATCTTTATTTTTTGTGGACGGTTAAACATAATCCAGATGCTTTTTTCAAGTCAAGGAAAATTTGTCATAATTTGTCATGTCTCAGTAAAGCGACGCTCCGACGCGAAAACGCCCGCTATAATTTATGGCACAGATTGTCAATGGTTTTTTCGCGCTTACGCGCTCATTACAAGCGGGACGCTTGCGCTCCAATCAGAATCTTTTACTGTCTTATTTAGTGCAGAGTCGTTTAGTAACGCCTTGCAATAATTTTCTGGAAGTGATTTGAGCGGGAACGCGAAAGAATTATGATGAAACTCGTCATCGCCACCAGAAACGCGGGCAAAATAAAAGAACTCGAAGAATTATTGGCTGATTTGCCCGTTCATCTGCACAACTTAAACGATTTGCCGAATACCTTTGAACCGGAAGAAAGCGGCGCGACATTTGCCGAAAACGCTGCTTTAAAGGCAAAATCCTACGCTTTGCAAACCGGACTTTGGGCGTTGGCAGATGATTCGGGGTTGGAGGTTGAAGCGTTAAACGGTGCGCCGGGCGTGTTTTCAGCCAGATATGCGGGTGAAAATGCTGTGGACAAAGAGCGAATCGAGAAATTACTCGGCGAACTTGCGGAAACGCACGGCTCGAATCGCCGCGCCCGTTTCGTTTGTGCGGTGGCGGTTGCTGACGAAAGCGGAGAAATAAAATTTAATGCCGAAGGCATTTGTAACGGCAGCATCGCTTTTGAGGCGAGCGGCGAAGGCGGTTTCGGTTACGACCCGATTATTATTCCCGACGGATTTTCCGCTACCTTCGGCGAACTCGCAAACGAGATAAAGCAGTCAATTAGCCATCGAAAACAGGCGATTGATAAAATAATTCAACAATTACGGCGTTTTTACGATGGTTTGAGTTGACTATTCATTTTTTCGCTTGTAGAATTCGGCATTTGATAGTGTTTCTTGTATGAAACGCCGCAGAACTCGCGGGGCGTAGCACAGCCTGGTAGTGCGCTCGGTTTGGGACCGAGAGGTCGGATGTTCGAATCATCTCGCCCCGACCAATTTTCGTTTTTTCTAAATTGGTTGGCTTTGTCTTTTCGGCGTTTGCAATTTTACAAGCAAATATGTTCAATTAAGTAGTATTTACGACATTAAAATTATTTTGGAGGAACTTTTTTATTATGGCAGCAGCAGCAGCAACGAAACGTATGCCGCAGACGGATATTATCAATCACCTGGCTGAAAAATCGGGAGTTAAAAAAACCGACGCTAAAGAATTTTTTACGGCTTTAGCGGCTCTCGCCACCAGCGAAGTCAAAAAGAACGGCGAATTCACGCTTCCGGGTTTCGGGAAATTGGTCAAAGCCACCCGCAAAGCGCGTGATGGACGCAATCCGGCGACCGGCGAAACTATCAAAATTCCGGCGAAAACGACCGTTAAATTCCGTTTGGGTAAAGCGATGAAAGACGCTATCGGCGACAGTAAATAATCTGACTAAATTTTTCAATTTTATAAACCGTCGAATCTTCGGATTCGACGGTTTTTCGTTTGGTGGCGCGAGTTTGAGAAAAAAGTTACAAATAACGAAAAAAAATGATGACAAATTGTAAATTCTTTGTTAATATCTACTTTCATTGAGTCAGAAAAACCGTCGGCATTGATGTTTTTAGCAACTTTCAGGTTGTTAAATTCAACTAAAATATATGGAAAATCCCGTGTTTTCTGATTTTTTAGATATTTCGTCGCCGACACGACGACTTTTTAACGAGAACAAGGGGTTAATTAAAAACAAAGGAGACTAAAAAGTGGCACCAGCAGCTAAACAAATAACATTGCAGGACCGAATCCTGCAAATTGACCATATTCAAGCCCGACGCTTCGCCAAATTGAGCGGTGCGCCGATGGAAATCGCCGCCGAAGGGATTATTCGACATCTGCGGGCGTGCGCCCGGATGGACGTGAACCCGGACGCTTCCGCCGTGCGCGAAATTATTGACGATGCGTTAAACGGCAGAAGAGTTTTTGCGGAAACGTCGAATGACCTTCTCGCCGCTTAATCTATTTTTATATTTATTTGCAATACTAAAATGACCGCCAAATTTTCGGCGGTCTATTTTTGTTTAAACTCCTAATTTGCAGCTTTTAATTTCGCTTTGTGAAGTGTAAATTTACCGAAATCTTCGCCTGCGTCGAGTTCATACCAACGCTCTAAATTCGATAAATCCCAATTTCCGTTTTTCGGCACGACGACGAACGAGAGCGTCGGCGCAGCCGCCTGCGCGAAGCTGAAATTTTTATAAAAAGCGTCGTAACGGCGAACTTCTTCTTCGACTTCGCCCACCGTCAGCGGTCGCGCGTTGACCGAAAGCGTCGCGTTGAATCTATCCCAGCCGAATAATGCCATATACGCTTCGATGTCGCCGTTTTTAAAATCCTGCCTGAGCCGATTGGCATCGCGTCCGCTGTAATAAAGCAATTGATAATAGCGCGTTTTATTTTCTTCCCACCCGACACCGGCGAAAACGTGCTGATGCCGCGCCCACAAAACGGCGTTTGGGGCGACGACCGGCTGATTGTCGGCTTGAATATAATCGAGATTCAGCGTTACGGCGTTTTTTCCGTAAAGAGTTTCGTTTTCTTTGGCGAGTTCGACCAATCTTTTTGAAATCGGCATCGCTTCGTCGCGTTCGACGTTCCAATAGACGAGCAGTTTCGTCGTGTATTTGACTTCCAGATAGCCCCAAACGACCGCCGATATTCCGACGATTAGTAAAATTGTGCTGTAAAGTTTCGGCAGTTTTATATGCTTGAGAAAAATAGTCAGCGTTAGCACGACGCTCAAAGCGACCAGATAGTTGACGACGTAGAATTCGTAATGAAACGGCTGTAAAGAACGTCCGGTGATGACTTGCTGATTGAAAACGATGAACGGCACGACGGCGAAGGCGATGAGAAAGATTGTCGAAAGCTGTTTAATTCTGGCGAACTTCAAAACGATTGCCAATGCCAGAATCAACAGCGCGACGTAGCAGACAATCGCCGGAACGCGCAGTAAATCCGGCGCGTGCGTAAAAACAAGCAGTTGTATCGCATCGGTTGACGCGGCGCGGTTTGATAATAAATAAGCGTAAGGCAGTAGAAATAAAAACGCGATTACGTCGGTCAAAAGCAGAAACGGCAAATTTCTTTTCCAGTTTTCGGGGCGCACGACGAGCCAAATTATCGTCAGCGCAAACAGAAACGCGGCGGCGGTCGTCCACAGGTAAAAATATGAGAAAACCAGAAAACCGAAACACAGTCCGGCTAAAATTGATGAAACGTATTTCGTCCGTTTAATTTCACTTTTCAAAGCTATCCAGACGAAGCCGAACAGCGCAAAGAAAAACGGAAAGGCGACGGCGGGAATATAGCGGCGCAGAAACGGCAGAAACGGGTAAGCCGTGCCGCCGAGAAATTCTCGAATCACGCCGTTGCCCGAAGCCAACGCGCCGCCGAACATAATCACCAGCGTCCCGATTGCCGCGAGGCGATTGTCTTCGGTCATTTGCGCCAGCAGCCAGAACATCGCCAGCGCGGTGAAAAAACTCGCTATCGCCAGCAATCCGACGAACATCTGCGAAGCGTTCAATCCTAAAATCCGCGCGGGGATTGCCACGAAATACGGTGCGGCGAATTGTATCGAAAAAATTGATTCGGGCTGCGGATTTTCCGGCGTTTCATCGCGCCCCGAATACGGGTCGTTCTTGCGCGGTCTGCCGTCAATCAACGCCTGTAAATACGCCGCGTAAGCCGGTTCGTCCAAATCGTTCGACGCGAACACGCCGTTAAAATCGCCGCCGCGCTCCGTCCAAACGGTGATTTGCGGAAACAACGCGAACAATGCGACGACGAACGCCGCCAGAAATCCAAAACGCCATTGTATTTTCATTAGTTATCAGGTGTCGGTTACTGGAAACTATCTCAAAAATCGTTGTTCGCGTTCAGAGTCCAAACTTTAGTTTGCCACAATCGCCGCGCTTCGCTGGCGAATAACACGCTCAAGCGTGGACTCTGAACGCTTGCCTGTTGTTTTTGAGATAGCTTTCAGTTATCAGTAAAATAGTTTTCAGTATAAATCGAAACGTCTGCTCTAAACCAACTGACCGCTGACCGCTTCTATGCTAATTTAGAAATATGAGCTTGAAAGACAAAATAGTCGGCGATATGACCGCCGCGATGAAGGCGAAGGACGCGAATCGTTTGTCGGTTCTGCGAATGGCAAAAGCGGCTCTGATGAACGAGCAAAACAAAAAAGGCGTTGGTTACGAATTAAACGACGAAGAAATTACGAAAACCCTGCAATCGCTGGTCAAACAGCGCAAGGATTCGATTGACCAATACAAAAAAGCCGGACGCGCCGAACTCGCCGCCAAGGAGCAGACGGAAATCACGGTTTTGGAAGATTATTTGCCAAGTGCCGCAACGAAAGAAGAAATCGAGCAAGCCGTCGCTGCCGCCATCGCGGAAACCGGCGCGGCTTCGATCAAGGAAATGGGAATCGTCATGAAAGCCGCCCAAGCCAAACTCGCGGGCAAAACGGTTGACGGCAAACTCGTCAGCGAAACGGTGAAACAGAAACTTCAATAATCAACAGTGTGGCAAATTTTATGAAGAAGAAAAAATATTCGGAATAGATGAGAGATGAGAGATGATAACTAATAGATTTTATCTCTCATCTTTTATCCGTCAATTATCATCTATTTCCGAAGAAAAAAATCTCGTCATAAAATTTGCGACACTACCGACTTAAGTTGGCGAAGGCATTTTTTAGCGACAGACTTTTTTTTGTTGCCAAAACAATGCTTAACAAGGTATAAATTATATGGCGGAAGAAATTTACCGCGCTCGCCATTTTAACCGACGAATTTTCTGTGAGGAAATCCTGCCTTGAATGCTGCCGTAACCACAACCGTAATTTCTAATCCGATGAATTTGTCCGCGACCGATGCCGTCAATGACGAAAACGCGCCGGTGCTGCCCGTGCCTGATGCCGACGAAACCGCTTTCGAGCTTGGTTTGTGGCTGTCGGGCTTGGAAAGTTTTTTCAATGTTCACAATTATTTGTTCGCCGACGAACACCGCGCCAAAGCCGCTGCGCGTGATTGGACGAAGGAATTTCGGCTGACGCATTCGACGCTTCTGCGGTGTTCGAGATTAATTTTTCAACTCGGCAAAACGCTTAAGGAAGATGATTCGATAGATGAATTCGATTTTGATTTCGAGCAGGATGCGGCTTCTAAAGCCGTCGAATTTACCGCCGACGAAATTTACGAATTCTCGCAAATCGTGCAGGAATCGGTGCAGCTTAATGAAGCCCTGCTGCGTGCCGCGCCGCTCAAGTTCGGCGAATGGACGGCGTGGAGCAATCTGCTTGCCGGAAAACTCAAAACGACGAAAATTTTCAGCCGAATGATTGAATTCGCCGAACAGAAAGGCGAACAATTTCTGCCGGAAATTTTGCGGAATCTGCTTGAGACCAAACCGCTTTCGCTGGCGACGCAGACGGATTTGCGGCGGGTTCTGCCGCATTTCGGCAAAATTCTGCAATGGCTCAACGAAATTGATAAAATGCTCAAAAACGACGAGCCGTTAAAACCCGCGCTGTTGCTTTTTTCGCGGATTTACGAGCAGATTCAGGAGTTGATGGGTTTTGTCAACAATCGTCTGCTGCGGTTTTCCAATGAAGACGACGAGTTGTTCGGCTTGCTCGACGGCGCGGCTTACACGGCTTCGATTGAACTTCGCAAGGTTTATCAGCACGAACTCGCCGGACTCATCGAAATCCGGCAAACGCCGCTTATTTACGCCAAAATGGAAACGGCATATTCGCTGCTCAACGACAGTTTTCAGCAAACTCTGGTAACTTTCGCGCAGTTAATCGAGCCGAATATCGAACCGACGAAATTGTTTCCGAATTTTCAAAGCAAACTTCAGCAGTCGCAGATTCTGCGCCGCAATTTATGGCAGACTTTGCAAGTCGTGCAGGAAACCGAGAAAAATCCCGAAAAAACGAAGCTGGACGCGCTGCACAAACAACTCAACGATTTTAACGACACGACGCTGCATTTTCTGTTTTATAAAGATATGGAAACAGTCGAGCGGTTTATCGAAGAAGTGCTGGTTACGCCCGACAAAAAAGACCTCGTGCCGATTCTGCACCGCTTCGGAGCGTATCTCGAAACGCTTTTCGGACAAGTCAATATGCGGACGGTTTTGGCTGGTCATCCGTTTGAAAGCAATTAGTGAGCGGAAGGCGGAAGGCGGAAGAGAGAAGGCAGAAGGCAGAAGGCAGAAGGCGGAAAGCAGAAGGCGGAAAGCAGAAGGC
>JAJAYR010000002.1 GCA_026786155.1 Pyrinomonadaceae bacterium | reverse complement strand
GGGAAATAATTTTTAATCTTTCTAAATCTCTGTGAACTCCGTGTTCTCTGTGGCAAAAAGAATAAGACGAGGAAATAATCAACTAGGAGAAAATATGAGCGAAGAAAATAAAACACCGCAAGAAAAATCAACAACATTAACTACGTCGTCAGGCATTCCCGTCGCCGATAATCAAAATTCGATTACTGCCGGTGAACGAGGACCGCTTTTAATTCAGGATTTCCATCTTTTGGAAAAACTGGCGAATTTCAACCGCGAACGCATTCCCGAAAGAATCGTTCACGCCAAAGGTTCGGGCGCGTTCGGGACTTTGAAAATTACGCACGACATTACGAAATACACGAAGGCGAAAGTTTTCGGCGAAGTCGGCAAAGAAACGCCGATGCTGGCGCGTTTTTCGACCGTCGCGGGCGAACGCGGCGCGGCTGACGCGGAACGCGACGTGCGCGGATTTGCCTTGAAATTTTACACCGAAGACGGGAATTGGGATTTAGTCGGCAACAACACGCCGGTTTTCTTTGTCCGCGACCCGCTCAAATTTCCCGATTTTATTCACACGCAAAAACGCGACCCGAAAACCAATCTGCGAAGCGCGACGGCGATGTGGGATTTTTGGTCTTTATCGCCCGAATCGCTGCATCAAGTTACGATTCTTTTCTCTGACCGCGGTTTGCCGAAATCATTGCGAACAATGCACGGCTTCGGTTCGCACACCTATAGTTTTATCAATGCCGAAAACGAGCGTTTCTGGGTGAAATTCCATTTCCGTTCGATGCAGGGAATCGAAAATTACACGAACGAAGAAGGCTCGGCACTTATCGGCGACGACCGGGAATCGCACCAGCGCGACCTTTTCGATTCGATTGAAGCGAGCAATTTTCCGAAATGGAAATTCTACATCCAAATTATGAACGAAGAAGATGCTGACAAACAGGAATTTAACCCGTTCGATTTGACGAAAGTCTGGTATCACGGCGATTTTCCGCTGATTGAAGTCGGCGAAATCGAACTCAACCGCAATCCTGAAAACTATTTCGCGGAAATCGAACAATCGAGTTTTGCGCCGTCGAACATCGTTCCGGGCATCGGACATTCGCCCGACAAAATGCTGCAATCGCGCATCTTCGCCTACGCGGACGCGGCGCGTTATCGCCTCGGTGTCAATCACGACCAACTGCCGGTCAATCGCCCGCTCAACGAAGTTCACAATTACCAGCGCGACGGCGCAATGCGTGCCGACGGCAATCACGGCAACAAAATAAATTATGAGCCGAATTCGTTTAACGGTCCGAAGGAAGATAAATCGGCTGTCGAACCGCCGCTGAAAATCTCCGGCGACGCGGCGCGTTACAATCACCGCGAAGGCAACGACGATTATACGCAGCCGGGAAAATTGTTTCGACTGATGAACGATTCGCAGAAACAGCAGTTGTTCAACAACGTCGCGGCGGGAATGCACGGCGTTCCGCAATTTATCATTGACCGTCAAATCGAAGAGTTTTCAAAATGCGACCCGGCTTACGGCGCGGGCGTTCGCCAAGCCGTCGGACAAGGCAAAACAATGGCGGCGAATCCGAACACGCTCGAATAAATCCGGCTCAAATAATAAAAAGGCGAGGTTGAAAAATCTCGCCTTTTTTGTTTGATTTTGAAATTAAATTCATTTGCTCGTCAATTTAACCGCCGTTCCGTAAGCCAGAACTTCCGTCGCCGATTGCGAAAATTCGGTCGCATCGTAGCGCATCCCGATAATCGCGTCCGCGCCGATTTCGTGCGCGTGCTGCACCATTCGATTAAACGCCTCGGTTCGCGCCGCCTCGCAAACCTGCGCGAATTCTTCGATGTTGCCGCCGACGATTGACTTCAAACCGCCCATAATTCCTTGTCCAATGCTCGGACTTCGCACGACGATGCCGCGCACAACACCCAAATACTGCGAAATTTTTCCCATCTCGACTTCGTTGCCCGTCGTAACAATCATTTAATCTCTCCTTTTTTGTTGGTCATTTTTCGTCATTTCCTCGGATGCTTTGCCCGCGACGAACTTTTGCCGCATCAAATTTTTCTAGTTTAGAAATGTTCAACTTCTGCAAAATTTCTACTGTAATCGGACGTTTCGCGTCCCAAAAAATAAAGGCTTCAAAAAATTCGCGTCCGGTCTGGGAGTTTAATAATAAGCAAGTTTTTCTTGCTTCGCTTTCGGTTTCGCACGGAATAAAATAGCAAGTGTCGTCTAAAACAATCGGTTTGTTTTCGTAACTTCCGACGACGTTGAATTTTAACTTTTTATAAAAACCGGAAATCGCTACTTTCCAAGCCGAAAACGAATAATCGCCGACACCGAAAACTGCGAATCGCGCCCGTTTTTTATAAATCGAACTGCCGCGTCGGTCTAAAAATTCTCCGTGAGAAATCAGATACTCCCAAGTTTTCGGCGCGATTTCAGCAATTTTTGAAGTGTCGTTTTTGACGGCTTTCTGCGTAATCAGCATCCAGCGTCGCGGCGTTAAATTACCGCCCGCCACGT
>JAJAYR010000001.1 GCA_026786155.1 Pyrinomonadaceae bacterium | reverse complement strand
CCGCCGAAGATTTCTTTGAATGAACACATTGAAGCGAGCCAAACCGCCGCCGAAATAATCAAACTTGCGCCCGCTGAAATTGATGTTATCTTTAACAAACACGGCGAAACCGTCCGATTTCGCGGCTTGCCGCTGGCGCGAATCAGAAAAATCGGCGCGGCGGAAAAATGCTGGTTCGGCATCGAACGCGACCAACAAATTTTGAACGAACAAACCCGCGCGGAATTTTTCGATTTGCTCGAAAATCTGGAAAATTATCGTCGTTTCGATTCGCCGAACCAACGCCACGCGCTGTTTCACCTCGCGCCGGAAGCGTGGCTCGAAGCGATTCTGCGGCGCAACATCAGATTGCTCGACAACAATCTCGTTTTATCGCCGATTCACCACCAATTTCGCGCCGGACGCGACAAAATTGATTTGCTCGCGCTGCGAAAAGACGGGCGTTTAATCGTCATCGAAATTAAGACCGCGCCTGACCGCGAAATGATTTTTCAAGCCGCTGATTACTGGCGAAAAATCGAACTGCAGCGCCGCCGCGGAAATTTACAGAAGGCGAAAATCTTCGGCGATTTAGAAATTGCCGACAAACCGACGCTCATCTTTTTGGTTGCGCCGACGCTTTCTTTTCATCGATATTTTGAGTTTTTGTCGAAAACCGCTGCGCCGGAAATCGAGATTTATCGTTTCAACTTGAACGAAAATTGGCGCGAGAATTTGAAGGTGATGAAAGTGGATGAAATGAGAAATGAGAAATGAGAAATGAGATTGGCGCAAAGTTTTCCGGCTCTCATTGCTTATTTCTCATTT
This sequence comes from Pyrinomonadaceae bacterium, assembly GCA_026786155.1. GTDB lineage: Bacteria > Acidobacteriota > Blastocatellia > Pyrinomonadales > Pyrinomonadaceae. Next base: position 2,118 of record JAJAYR010000001.1, on the reverse strand, counting down.
CTCACTTTATACACGCCGACCGCTAATCTTTCTGCAAAACCTTCTTTGACGAGCGCGTGATTGGCTTTGCCCGCTTCGACGCGAGTTATTCCCAACGCTTTGGCGAATTCGCCGCGGACGGTCAAACTGCTCATTTGCAGAAAAGCGCGGGCGAGTTCTTTGACGGCTTCTTCACGCGAAACTTTTTTTGCCATTTCCTTCGGAAATCTGGCTTCGGCGAGCGTCCAAATGTATGTAAATGTTGGATGATAAAGACATTCCTGCGGCACGACCTTCATCGCCCTTTGCAGTTCGTCCAACGCTTTAGTCAATTTTTGGCGCGTTTCGATTTTGGCTGCGGCGCGTAAATCCGAAGTTCCCATTTCCCATTCCTTCCGCAGAATCTTCAAAACTTTGTTCGCGTCTTCGGACAAAGCCGATTTTTCCTGAATTTTCCGCACGCCCCAAATCGCGTTAAAATGTGGAACAAGGCGCGGCGCGACGAACATTGCACGGCTTTTACAGAGTTTTGAATAATAGATTTTTCCGCGCCGCATCACTTCGTCTTTGAGCGTCCACGCCAGACTCATCTCGAAATCCTTCTGCACATTGCGCGGCGAATGCGCGTCGCGTCTGCCGCAAACGGCGATATAAACGCTCGGCAAATTCGTCCGCGCGTCGGTCAGCGCGAGACAAAATCCCAAATCTTCGACCAACGCCTCGACTTGCGTGACAATTTCGACTTTCGATATTTCTTCGCGCCGCCATTTTTTATCGCGGATTTGCTCGATTTCTTCAGGTAATTCGATTATCTTGCTCACAAATTATTTCGTTCTCGTCCTTCAACTGGCGGCAACACGCACGTAAGTTAGGACTTGCTCATTTTAAGGGGAATTTTAACGCAAAGGCGCAAAGACGCAAAGACGCAATGATTTTTTACAGCAAAAACCGCCGGTAGCAAACATTTGATTTTCTTTGCGTCTTCGCGTCTTTGCGTTAAAAAAATGAGAAAGTTTTATAAGTATGTTATCCGCCTTTGCGTAATTCGATTATGAACCAAATTTGATTGATAAAAAAGAATCGCTTCAAACTTTTATCTTTTTTCGCGCATCTATTCAAAAGTTTCCAAAGCAGGTATCAAAAAATGAAAAAAGCGAAAATTATTTTATTCGGACTAGCAATTTTATGTGTTTCGGCGTTCGCCGCGCTCGCGCAAACGTCAAGCGTCGTCAAAAAGGATTTGAGTCAGGCGGAAATTGACCGCATCGTCAAAACTTTTACGGAGAATGAAGCGACATTTCGGAATGCTTTGAATGTTTATGTGTTCAACCGCAACGCGACGATTTCGACCGTCGGAATGGGCGGACAGATTTCCGGCGTTTATCGGCGCGATTCGCTTTTGAATTTGGCGGAAGACGGCACGCGGATTGAAAAAATCGTCTATGCGCCGATTTCGACTTTGAAGGAAATTACGATTTCGGCTGCCGATATTGATAATCTGAGCGGCACTGATCCGTTCGCCATCGAACCCACGCTGGCATCACAATATAATTTTGCTTTTGTCGGCACGGAGAAAATTGACGAACTCAGTCTTTATGTTTTCGATGTTTCGCCGAAAGTTTTGCCCGCCCCGAAAAAAATTCAGCAACGCTTTTTCTCCGGCAGAATCTGGGTTGATGACCGCGATTTAATGATTGTCAAATCGAAAGGCAAAGCCGTCCCCGAACCGAAAGGCGAGAAATTTCCGGTCATCGAAACATGGCGCGAAAACGTGGACGGCAAATACTGGTTTCCGTCGTTTTCGACTTCCGACGACGAACTCGTATTCGATAACGGAAACGTCGTTAAACTAAAAATCCGCGTCAAATACACCAATTACGCGCAGGGCAGGAGCAGCGTTAAAATCTCCGACGACGAAGAAGAAGTCAAAGAAGACCAAAAACCGGCGGCGAGTCCGACACCGAAAAAACCTTAGCCGGAAAGCAGTCGGCGGAAGGCGGAAAGCGGAAAGTAGAAGGCAGTAGGCGGAAGGCAGTTGGCGGAAGGCAGTAGGCGGAAGGCGGAAGGCAGTTATGATGAGGTGAATGTTTGACCAAAACCGCTTTCCGCCTTCTGCCCTCCGCCAACTGCCTTCCGCCT